>JBCCBR010000203.1:0-6669 GCA_039033935.1 Verrucomicrobiota bacterium | reverse complement strand
GTAAGGTGCCCAGGTCGCGGGAGATCCGAGCGCCAGCTTCCACTTCAGAGCTTTGATTCGCGATTGTGGAATCGGAAAAGTGGAGCGGAGCTTTTTCGTTGCCGGAGCCGATGCCATTGCCGAGAAAGGTGGCTGCTCAGGTATCCTCCGCAAGGTAAATCCGCGCCCGCCGGCACCGCCGCTTCCAGGCGCGGGAGCTTTCTCCCGGGTTTTGAACGACCGGTTCACTCCCACCAATTCCGATCGCGCGAATTCGCGGTGCCGAGAGATTCAAATCTGCAATCAGGAAGTCCCGGATCGCATCAGCCCGCTCCTGCGACAATTGAAGATCGGCTTCGGGGTTTGAGCCAGGGCTGACGTGCGCCTGGACAATGAGACGATGGTTCGGGTAGTGGGTCAGTTTTTGTGCCGCGTCTCGCAGCTCTGCCTGAAATTCTTCAGGGATAGTCGACTGGCCCACGCCAAAGGTGATTGGCTCCTCAAGCAGGGTGCCGGTGCGATTTTGGTCGAGCAGCTCCCACCCAATTTCATCCAGAGTCCGAAAGAATTGCCTCGATGCCGTCGCTGTGCTTGGTGCGGCAGCAGCAGCGGACTGACTCAAAAACTGGCTGTTCATGACCACGCGCGGATTCCCGTTGAGTGGGTCGCGATCGAGTTCACCAACGTCGACGAGGATGTCAGTGATCGCAGAAACAGCGTCAGTGAGACGAACGGCAGATCCTCCCGTGGCCATTTCTCGATTCTCCGCAAGACCGACGAAACGAACCCCGCTCAGCATCGCCTCAGCATTGTCACTCGACTCACCGCTGTCCTCGGTCGCAAGTTTTTTGAAGGCAGCGGGGTCAGACGAATAATGTCGGAGAGATTCGAAGTAGGCGTCAGTGACCGCTTGAACGAGTTCAGGGGTTTCGGCGACCCGGCGGCGCGAGGCGATCGCGACGTCGTAGATAATCCCGCGCGCTTGACTCGTATCGATGAGTCGCTGGGCACTGGGAACTTCCCTCAGGGCCTGCGAGACGAGAGGCTCCCAGAGGACGGCAAAATCAACTTTCCCGTCCTTGAATTTCTGGTAGGCGGCGGTGGCATCATCCGTCCTGAAATCGGGGAGTCGTGGAGTGAGATTCTCGAGGCCAAAATGGGCAATCTGGCTCTTCAGTAAGAACTCAGACGGGGAGTAACCAACAAAGGCACCCTCTACGTTTTCGCCTTTAAGATCATCGAGGCTCTCGATTCCTTCTCGAGAGAGCAGGGCATCTCCGCCGAACGACTCATCGATCACAAACGTGATCACCCCCGGGTAGTTGGTCGACCGACCGTTTACCAGAAAGCTGTCAATCGTCGCACAGACAAAATCGCAGTCGCCCGACTCGAGCATCTCGAAGCGTTTCTGGAAGTCTGGCTCAATTTCAAACGTAGCGGCGATTTTCTTTTGCTCGAGCTGTCGGCGAAATTGAGGAGAGCGAAAAATGAGGTATCCGAGCCACTCGTCTCCACAAAAGGTGAGAGTGTGCTCGATCGTGGCGGCATCACTTGTTTCGAAGCGCTCAGCTTTTTGCTTCCGCTTTTCCCGCCACGGCTCGCTGACCTTCCAGCCGATCATGGCGAGCAGGGCAAGAATGCAGAGAGCGACGAGAGTGTTTCGCATGGTGGAGTCAGGCTGGGGATGCGACTATTCGGCAGCTGGAGCAGGTGGGAGCGGGATATCCAGTTTCTCAATGGTAGCGAGATCCTGCTCGGTGATTTCGATGTCTTGATCGCCACCAATCTCGGCGTCGACTGCCGAAAGTCCTTTGAGGAGCTCTGCTTCATTCCCCGCTTCGAAGTAACGAGTCGCAACGGGGGCCATGTAGTCGCCCTCGCCGTGGAAGCCGATCCCGACAACCTCGACGACTTCGTTGCGTAATTCGAGAATGGCTCGGGCGACCCCTCGGTCGCCCCGAGAGTCGACCGTCTCGCGCCCGTCTGTGAAGACGACGACGACGTGTCTCTCGTAGGGAGAATGCTCGGCTCGGCGCTTTCTGATCGCTTCTTTTGCGAGATTGAGGCAATCCACCACCGGGGTCTTGCCATAGGGTGATGCGGCCCGGACATGTATCGAAATCGCCTCGTGGAGATTCGCACCAATCTCGTGGACGAGTCGACCTCGACCGGCGTTAAAATCGATCAAGCCGAGGCTGTAGTAGTCGGGAACGGTAGTCAGCCATTGCGTAAAAGCGCTTTTCGCCTGGAACATTTTGCCGCCGTCATCCATCGACCCCGAATTGTCGAAGATGATCGTGATCGCTGTTGCGGTCTGTTCGCGACGCTCGGCCTCGAGAGCTTCGTCCAAATCGTCGGCCGAGGAAAACGAAACCCAACCGATCAGGGGTAGTATTCCGATCAACATTTTTTTCATAGTGAACTCCTCGAATTAGTTATTTCTCTTCGACTCCGTCGCCTCACTGCAGATCGTCCATCCCGAAGTCGAGCGGGATCTCGGTCTCAACTGCAAAGATAAACATTTCTCCCCGCATGTTTTCAGCTCGCTGGCTGGCGTCACCCGGTTTGCCATGAACCGGATCGGACACCCCCATGCCTTTGACATCGAAGCGTGATAAATCAATTTCGTCATTGGTGTAACCCTGCGCTTCACGAAGGTATTGGGCGTAGGCTCGCTTCACAGCGAAGGCTCGCTCGTAGCTGAGTTGATTTGCCGAAGCGACGACTTGCTCGACGCGCGGGAGAGGGAGCTCCTCGAACTGATTCGTCCCCTGGATCCTCTTCCGGTAAGTCGACTCTCCCTGCTTCTTCTTCGCGACGACGAAGTTGTAGAAGAAGTTGTCAGCATGACCACGGAGCTGGACGATAGCTCCCCCATACCGAATCACTTTTTCATGGAGAGTATCGAAGACGTTCCGATGGTTCTCCCAACGGATTTCAGAGGTATTGGGTGGGAACTGGAATTCGGTCGAAAAGAGCAGACTCGCATCCTCGCTATCGGCAGCTCGGCGGACGCTCTGGGTGCTGGTGAAGACTGGCTTTTCAGGGACGAGTTCCGGCGCTGCACCACCAAAGTCGGTCGCAAAATTCCAACCAGCAAAGGCCGGTGGTGTCTTGCTTGTGACGAAGCCAGTCTCGAGATAGTAACTTTGGATCCGATCAGAGGTCTTGGTAAAGCCAACCGGATTCCGATCGTTGCTGAAAAAATCGATGTTCCCGGCTGTGCCAGCGAGCTCGAGGTCAACCCCGATCCAGGCAATGAAGTCATTCACCGCGCCCTCATCGAGCAGGAAGATGCCCGCAAGTGGTTCGCAGGCATTTTTGAAACTGGCGAGCTTCGCTTTGTCTGCCTGATCTTTCTTTTTGATGTTCGCGAGCTCTTCCGCAAAGCGGGCCTGCTCGTCGAGCTGGGCTTTGACGAAGCCATGGACGATCTCTCGATGGTCCCGGAGGAAGTCTGCTCGGACAGCATAGACATCGGCGATGACTCGCGAGGCAGTCCGGGTCGAGAGGATTCCGCGAGCCCCTTTGACACTATCCTCGGCGCCAGTCCCGGTGCCACCACCTGCAGTCAGGGTGAGAATATCCGGAAAAATACAGGCGGCACCTGACAGTGAGCTATCCTCACGAAAGGCGCTTGCCGGATCGTGGGCCCGGCCGTCAGCAGCAGCGTCGGGGTTGTAGGTGATTTCGCTGACAAATTTGAGGTCAACGTCGCCTGGTGAGAGCCCAGCGTCTTCGAGCAGAACCTGAACGAGGTCGACGTGCGGACCCGATGCCTGGACGACGATGGATTTCCCCTTGAGGTCAGACAGCGAGGTGATGTCTTTGGCGACAAAACCATCTGCTCCTGTCGACCAGGAGAGCTGGTAAATCACAACCGGTGCATAGTCGGGTCCGAGCGCGGAGAGGGCTTCACTAGCCAGATTGATCATCCCGACGGTCCCGCGGAGAAATGGAGAACGTCCTGAGATGTAATCGGCTACCTGTTCATCGAATTTGTCTTTCAGCGCCAACTCAGCATTCACACCCATCGCTTTTGCCAGTTCCGAGTTGGGATTAGGTGCCGTGCCGCCGTTGCTGGATACGGTGACTCCGTCGGCTGCCCAGGTGATCATTGGAATGCTGACAGTGCCCCGCGAGAGATCGACTTTCCCAGGTTCGGTTGACCCGAGAAAGGCTGAATCGGCGTATGGGCGAGCAGGTTCGACGTAGGCGACTTCAGCATGGAGTTCGCTGGTGTTGAGGAGCAGGAATGAGCTGAGGATGAGGAGCGCGGCTGGTTGGCTGACTTTCATAGCGGTCGATCGTGACAATTGAGAGAGTAGGAAAGTAGGTCACAAATTGCGATTACAAAAACCGGGCTGATTTAGATTGGCTGAACGGCTTCTGCTCGGATGAGTTGATGCCGATAGTTTACCCACCTGCGGTCGGTGCAGCTCCAGCAGACGATGTTGTATCCGAAGTTCCGAGCGGGAGTTCCGATTCGCTCGATGAAATGATAACGCTTCGATGGGGGAACGGAATTTCGATGCCGTTCTCCGCGAATTGCGTGTGGATGTCGTCGAGAATGGAATTCCGGAGAGCGAGGAAGTTCTCTTTGACGACCCAGACGCCGAAGAGGTAATCGACCGAAGATTCGCCCATCCCGGTCACCGCAATGAGCGGTGCAGGCTCCATCAGGCAGAGTGGGTTTTCGGTGGCGATGTCTTTGAGCAAACCGGTCACTTTCGGGAGATCGGTACCGTAAGCGACTCCGACGTTGATGTCGATCCGCCTAATCGGAAAGCGGGTGATGTTGATCAGTTCGGTCTGAATGAGGGTCTCATTCGGGATTCTTACAAATCGATTGTCGAGCGTGCGAAGCTTGACGGACAATGTGTCGATCGAAAGCACGATTCCGGTGGTCTGCCCGACGCTAATGGCGTCTCCCACTGAGAAGGGGCGCTCGGCGATCAGGAAGAGCCCCGAAATGATATTGGAGACACTCGTCTGAGAAGCGAAGGCAATGCCTAGGCCGACGATCCCGGCCGCGCCGAGGAGGGGCGCGAGGGAAAAACCAAACTCATGAAAGACGAGCATGGTGGTGAGAATGACCCCGGCGTAGCGGACCAGCTTTTGGACGACCAAGCCCTGCTGGGCGCCAAATTTCTTCGTGAAGAACTTCCTCAGCACATTGGAGAAAGCGATCACGGTAGGCAGGACCAGGAAGACCAGGACGATTACCCGGATCGAAGACTGGACCATGCCCTCGGGGATCAATTCGAGATAGTCTCCCCAGGTTTTTTTGAGGGAATCGAGCAACTCTTTCATTCTTCGAGAATGGTTGAGATGGTCCACTCCATCAGGCTGCGGAATGTCCTCCCGACAGCGGCCCGAGTCAGCGGCTGGCGGCGGCTCGTCAAAAGGGTCGCTGATCCGAGGGTCGGAGGAGGGCCATCAACGACATCGACTCGGCTTTGTGCATCGCCGCCACGGTGGATCACCTCTGTTTCGCTGGTCCAGATGACTCCGTCTGCACGATAGAGATTGAGCCCGCAGGTGCGAAGACAGATCCGGCTCACTTCGAGGGTGTCGTCGGAGCGGTTCGAAAGCATCAGTGGGGAAATGGCGACCGTGTTGTCCCGAGATACTGGGGCCTCTCGGTGAGCTCGCGCCGCCACCCAGTAGCAAACCTCACCGGCATCAAACTCTCCAAACCAGGTTTGTGAAAGGGTCTCGGAAGGTGCCTCGACGAGGGTTTGTCCATTCCACTTAAACGCAATGTTTAGGGGAATTTCGATGTAGATCCGCGTGCTCTGAGCGGGCAGCAGAAAGAACCTGGTGAGCGGCTCGAAAACAACACTTCGATCAGGCACCATCGGCACGATCGAGATATCGCCGCCCTCGGTTTCGACCGTCCAGCGTTGCCAATTGGGCTCGCTTTCGGGTGGAGGGTTTATGGCGACGCGGAGCTCCTCGTGATCGAATTCCCAACACGCAGTGAGTTCACGGCACTGGACACGTCCGGATGGGGGTAGGCTCTGTTCACCAGGGTGGAGCCAGATCGGATCTGCCGTCGATATTTCCATTCACCTGTCAGTGTAACGAGGATTAACGCCCTTGTTTGTTCTGCTTTTTGAAGAGTGGCAACAAGGTCTTCTCGATGAATTCGAAAGCAGGATCAAGACCGCCTTCCTCGTAAAGTCGGCCAATCTTCGCCTCGACCGCAGTTGGATTTCCAAAGCAGGCCAGGAATTGATTGGAAGTCATTTTCCGAAGGGTTTCCCCGCAGAGAGATCCTTTGTTTTTAAGGATCCAATCACGAGCAAACAAGTCGAGAACGGTGTCTCCGATCCAGGCGAATTCTCGCTCCTGACGTTTCTGGTCGGGTAGCTTGGTCATGAGTGATCCGCGATGTAAGCCTCCAGTGCCTCGCGCGTTAGAGCGTAGCGGGCGCCGCACCGAGGGCAGCTCGCGACCGTGACCTCTTCGCCGCCGAAAACTTCGTCGACCGTTCCGGAAGACATTCCCGCAATGATTGGAAAAAGCTTTTCCATGCTGCAGCCGCAATGGAATCGGTATTCGCGCCGTTCCAGCAGCGAAAGCGTTTCGTCTTGATCAAGGCTCCTGATCGCGTCGTCGTCCAGGGCTGCCAGCCAAGCCTCGTCGCAATCAGGCTGCGCTGAGACAAAAACAAAGTCCTCCTCC
>JBCCBR010000202.1:0-6670 GCA_039033935.1 Verrucomicrobiota bacterium | reverse complement strand
CTGACCCTTTGGTTGGGGTTGTGATAAGGCCGTTTTTGACCACAAAGATGTTGTCGCCTGTACACTCAGCAACGAGTCCCTCAGTGTTCAGCATGACGCCCTCTTCAGCCCCGGAGGCGAGTGCTTCGACTTTTGCCATGACGTTGCTGAGGTAGTTCAGGGACTTAACTGCAGGGGAAAGTGAATCATGGGTCGGCCGCCTCGTTGCACAGGTCGCAAGAGTCAGCCCTTTCTCATATTTTTCGGCGGGATACAGAGTGATCGTCGAAGCAATCACGATGATGGAAGGGTTGTCGCAGCGATAGGGACTGAGACCCAATTCGCCACTTCCGCGAGTAACGATGAGCCGGACATATCCGTCTTCGAGACCGTTCCGCCGAATCGTCTCAAGGACCATTTCACTGACTTCCTCCTGCGACGCAGGTATTTTCAGGTGGATCGCCTTGGAAGAATCAAAAAGTCTCCCGACGTGGTCATCGAGCCGAAAGACCCTTTCCCGGTAAAATCGGATTCCTTCGAAGACGCCGTCTCCGTAGAGCAAGCCGTGGTCAAATACCGAAATCTTCGCATCGGCCTGATTGTAAAACTCGCCATCAATATAGATCTGGAGGTCTGACTGGCTCATGGGAAGTATCTCGGGATCTGGAAGGTGGACGAGCTACCTTGGAAAGCAAGCGAATCGGAACGCGGGTGCGCGGCTCAGAGGCCACTCAAGCGAGAAACCGACGCACTTTGTCCATGCCTCGAAAGAAGGCTTCGACGTCTGACTCGTCATTGTAGAAAGCAAACGAAGCCCGCGCTGTCGCCGGAACTCCAAGATGATCCATCAACGGCTGTGCGCAGTGATGCCCGACGCGGATCGCGACGCCCTCTGTGTCGAGCAGGGTGCCAACGTCGTGTGGGTGAGCCCAGTCGGTGTAGAAAGAGACAATTGCGGTCTTGTCCTCCGTGCGACCAAAAATCCGGGTGCCCTTCCAGTTAGCCAATTCCCCGGAAAGATGGTCAGCGAGCGAGCGCTCGTGGGCGCGGGCTCCCTCCCAATCGATTTCAGCCATGTAGCGAAACGCTTCACCCAGCGCAATTGCCTCAGCAATCGCTGGAGTCCCCGCCTCGAACCGAGCGGGCGTTTCGCGGTAGGTCGAGCCCTCGACTTTTACCTGCTCGATCATGTCTCCTCCGGTCTGGTAAGGCGGAAAGCGATCAAGTCGATTTCGCTCGCCGATCAAGACACCAATCCCATCGGGGGCATACACTTTGTGGCCAGAAAACGCGTAAAAGTCAGGAGTCGCCTCGCTCAGGTTGACGGGACCGTGCGGCAATGCCTGAGCTCCGTCGACAACGGTGATCACCTCGTGCTCCTTCGCAAACCTGATCATCTCCGCGATTGGATTCACAGTGCCGAGGACATTTGAGACATGGGTAAACGCAGCGACCCGGGTCCGCTCGCTGAATGCCGCCTTCCAGGCCTCCAGGTCTAGAGCCCCTTCCTCGGTCATCCCAATAAAATGCAGCTTGATCCCTTTCTCCGACTCGATCACCTGCCAGGGCACGATATTGGCATGATGCTCAAAGATCGTCAGGATGATCTCATCTCCCCTCTCAAGATTGTCAGCGAGGCCGTGAGCCACCAGGTTGAAAGCCTCGGTCGCACCTCGGACAAAAACCAGTTCGTGGGTCGACGGCACCCCGAGGGCATTCTTAATCGATTCGCGAGCGCCATCGTAGGCATCGGTTGCCTCACGACTCAGGTAGTGAACTCCGCGGTGGATGTTGGCGTTCTCTTCGAGATAGAAACGTGAGAGACGGTCGATGACCTCACGCGGTTTTTGGGAGGTAGCACCATTGTCGAGATAGGCGAGTCGCTTCCCGGCGATTTCTCGACTGAGGATCGGGAAATCGTCTCGAAGTTTTTTGACGTCAAATTTGGGCATTCGGTTAGATCGAATCTTTGGAGTGAGAGGTGAAGAAGTGATACGCCTGCTGGGTCAAGAGATTGTTGAAATAATAAACCCGCTTGGATTCGCAGCTGATTTTTCGGAAGGCGAGGCGTGATATCCCCTGAGAATCATAGGTCTCGAGAGATATCACAACTAAGTCCAGGCGATAAATCGGCAAGAAGACTCTGGAAGTAGTTTCCCAACAGTCTCTCAAGGCAAACGCCGCCTTCGCAAGGATTCACGAATTTGTTTGCCTCGCTTAACCTCCTCTCTAGCATGCTGATCTGTGTAGAGGATGAAGGCTGTTTCGCTCGTTGGTATTACTGGTCGCTCTCCCACGGGGCTAAGCCGTCCCTTCTTCGCTGAGGCGGATGATGGCAATGCTTACTGGGTTAAAAGCGATAATGTGACGCACGACCAACGGATCACCGAATATGTGGTCTCTCGTCTCGCCCTTGAATGCGGGCTCCCGATCGCCCCTTTTTCCCTAGTCGAAATACCGGAGGAATTGGCGCGCTACTCTTTGACGAAACAATCCGAAGAATTGAAGCCTGGTTTCGCCTTTGGCTCACGCCGGGTGCCTTACGCAGACGAGTTGCGCACTTCCCATCTCGGCCAGATCGACCTCGAAGACTGCCTCCGATGTCTCTGCTTCGATTGGTGGGTTCGCAATCCCGAGCGTCGTCTCGGGCTCGTCGGCGGCGACCCAAATGCCCTCTGGGATCCGACCCTCGAATCGCTCGTGCTGATTGATCACGACGGAGCTTTGGCAAGGGACTTCGATGAAACCGAATTCAAGCGCGAGCACGTTTTCCGAGACTCCCGCCCCTTTCTTGAGGACTCCTTTCTCACCAAATTTCGGACTCGCTTTGAATCGGCAGTCTATCTGCTGGACAAGATTTGGGAAGATCTGCCTCGAGAGTGGATCGAAGACGCTCATGGAAATTCCCTGACCCACTGGGATCGAGCGTCAATCGAGGCGATGCTGATCAAACCCGACTTAGCCATCGACGGCATTCTCCCAGGCTAATCCTCTCGAACAAGAAACATGAGCCTCGTCGTCAATTTTGCTGCAATCGGATTTCGTCCTTACATCGAGTTGGGCGAATTTGTTAATGTCGGGTTGGTTGCAGTTGAGGCGAAAAGCCGTTTTCTCGCATACAAACTCCTCCCGACTCAGCGCACTCGCCGGATAACCGCCTCGTTTCCCGAGATCGACCTCACTCTCTACCGCACCGGGCTTCGCCGACTTGAGGCCGAGCTTGCGACCCTTTCGATCGAGACCAATGCCTGGAGTGATGATGTGAGGCAGGCAGTCAAAAGCCACCCGTCTCAGTCAGATCTCTTCGTCGAAGATGGCGACACCGCCCTTTTCGAAAAGCTGACCAAGCCAAGAACGGCTCCCTTTTTCTACCATTCAATCGGGACACGCTTGACGACTAATTTGGAGGACTGCGTCGGTGAACTTTTCGGCCGATTCGTGGAGCACTGGAATGTCGAGCCAGTCGATTACGAAGAAAAAAAACTGACCCGGAGGATCCGCAACGTGCTCCGCGAAAACAAGCTCGGGCGAAGTTATCGAGAGGCGCCCTGGGTCGGGACGGAGGCTTATCACATATCGTTTCCGATCGCATTTAATCCCGAGTCGAATGACGTCCCGGAAAAAGCAATCAAACCGCTCAATCTCACCCAGAACTCACCGACTCGGATTTACATGCACGGCGACGACTGGCTCGCCCGACTCCGTCGGCTCAAGCGAATCGGTTGCTTACCAAACGAAATGCTCTTTGTCGTGAAGCTCCCTGACGACGACGAGTGCCTTGAGGCGGCTAAAGAAATTTGCGAGGGCCTGGAGCGCCAGGGTGCGAGCGTGCTTCCCGTCACCGACCTGGAAGGCGTTATCGAATTCGCGAGGATTGAAGAAGAGACCGATTTCTCGCTTTCGAGCGAGTAGGCCAGAATGGCTGCCCCTCTGGAACGAACTGGGGCCTTTCCGTGGATCGATGGGAAAGTCCCTGCAGATTGAAAAAGTCATTCACCAGCCACTGGCATAACCGGGCTGCGGATCATTCTCTCAGGAATCGTCCTAACCATCGGTAGGCATTCCGCTCGCCTCAAGCACGGCCCGATGAACCGCGACGTCGTGGTCCGCCCCCCAGGCAAACGGTTTGTCCTCTCGGACCACAGCGGCGAAATCCCGAAACTCGCCCCCGTAGCGCCCTCCCACGTAGGGCAGCTCGAAGGAGTGGCTTCCTTTTCCAAGATCTTCGAACGGCTCCGAAAGCTTCAGCTCAAGACTCCCAGACTCGAGCGGTCGTAAGGATGCCGTGCCTTTCGTTCCGGTGACAGAAAACTCGCGCCGCGGACCGCCGAAGGGGTCAACATGATTGCACCGGACGGAGGCCAGGGCCTTCTCATACTCAAGCACCGCGAGTTGATTATCCGCCACGCCATCGCTGCGAGTCTGGCGAGTAAATGCGGTCACCTTCTCCGGAGGACCGAGAAAGGTCACCACCTGATCGATGAGATGGCACGCGAGCTCGAACATGCCCCCACCGGGATAAAGGCTGAGCTCTTCGCGGGTGCCCGCTTTGGAGAGTTTTCCCATCATCGCATTGATTTCGGTGACCTCTCCGAGCGCTCCGGCAGTGACAAGCGCTCGCAGCTTCTCAAAAGCAGGGAGGTAGCGGAGCATGTAGCCCATCTGAATGAGAAGACCCTTCTCGTTCGCCAATGTGAACATCTCGGTCGCTTCGGAAAGGGATGAGCCTGCGGGCTTGTCGACATGCAGATGAATTTCCCGGGCGAGGCACCGTAGAGCAGTTGGAACGAGTTCGGCAACGGCCGTTTCAACCGCGACCGCCTCAAGCCCGTCGGTGGCGAACAACTCCTCTTCGCTGAGGCGGGAGACCTGGAGATAGGGTTCACGCGATGAAACGCTCGCCCACTGCGCTTCATCAGGCTCGACTACTCCGACCAGTTCAAAGAGATCAGGATATTGCTGAATCGCGGAAAGCTTGCCCGCCGCGTGGGCGTGTTTGGTGCCGATCTGACCGATCTTTATCCGTCGGAAACCATTCTGGCCGAATGTCGATGACAGAAAGGGTGCTTGCGCAGCCGCCAAAATCCCGAGCCCTTGCGAGAAGTGACGCCTCTTCATCTTTCAATCTCCGGCACGACTTTCTTTCAAGGAAGCCCGTTCACGATGTGATTCAGTCCGCCACCTCACCCGAAATAACACCACCGGTTGGTTCGGGCGCATCCTTTGAAGGGTCCGTTGGAGCACTGGTCACTGAAGGTGGTGGAGAGACCTCACCTTCCTCCAAAATTCGCTGCGAACCGACGCTGTAATCAACCAACTTCTCAACAAGAACGAGCAGCTCCAGAATTTCCGGTTCGGAGAGCACTTCCTGCTCCGGGATGTCGATTCTCTCCGCAATCTCGGAGAGACCTGCTTCGATTTCGAGGACCGCCTCATTCTCTCGAATCGGCGGCGCGAGCGTCTCAAGATTTGCCAGAAAGTAGCCGACGACCTCTTTTCGTCCCAGGATTTGCGCCTTCTCTGGGGCATAAGGGTCGACCGCTGCCGCGCAACCGATCTCAAATCCCCGCAGCCAGCCACCCAAACTGATCAGGTTAGCAGCATCGACATCGCGAATCAGCACCATTTCCTTTTCCACATCAGCCTGAGTCCGGGCGAGCTCGCCACGGAGGCCATCCCAATCACTAATCGCTCCGTCCTCCAGCATGCTCTTCAAATGCGAGGAGACCCGGGTTCCTGAACCGAGCACTTTGGCATGCTGGATTAAGGCACGGCCGACTGGCTCCAAATCGAGAAATTGCTCCGCCTCGACCGCGAAAAACCCATCCGCAAGGAGGGAGCCTACCCGAAGCGCGAGAAGCGTCCGATCAGTCGGAGTATCCGTAGGGATGGAGCGCTGCAGTTGATGGTAGGGAAGCGGCCTGAGGCGATTCAGGTCCTCAAAAATCTTTCGAATCGACGGGGTCGTGAATTGATTCACCCCAAACTCTTCCCGAACATGCTCGTCCTCCAGCAGATAATCAGGAATGTCCTGGGCGCGGAGCTGTGCCAAGATCCCGTCACATGACGCGACCAAGAGAATTGCAACGAACAAGCGCGGAAGCACGAAGGGGATCATCGGTTTCAAAGTTAAGACGGACGTAGAAGCTAATTCTCAGCCAAAAAGTTTCTAGCGTTTTGTATTTAGTTAAGATATACTGACATCAAACATGAGAACGCTCTTATGTTTGACACTCAGCAATCAGTTCAGCATCTGCTGAACATTTACCTCGGGACTTCGATTCGTGACTCTAAGAGAGTCGCCGATTCGCGCGTTGAACTCAACACAGTCCCTCTATGCGACACCTACCAAAACTCTCCCTGATCGCCGTTGCGGCGCTGGGAACCGCTTTCGCTCTGTCGAGCTGTTCGGTGAATTCGGCTTCAAAACGCGACCATATCCACGAGATGCGCGTCTCCGTGCCGGATCAGAAAATGGGCCTTTTTCGTGAAGGTGCCCTCGTCAGGACCTATCCGATATCCACTTCCAAATTCGGAGTGGGTGATACCCCTCGAAGCTTTCGGACACCTACCGGCAAAATGGAAGTCGCCGAGAAGATCGGGGACGGGAAACCGCTCGGGGCTGTCTTCAAAAGCCGAAAGTGGACCGGCGAAGTCCTCCGTCCAAATTCCCCCGGCCGAGACCCCATCG
>JBCCBR010000201.1:0-6683 GCA_039033935.1 Verrucomicrobiota bacterium | reverse complement strand
TCCTGAAGGTGAAGTCTCGGGCTTAGATGAATTACCTAGTAATATTCCAAGTTATTTGGTGTCGGTAATTCCAGAGTTAAGTCTAAATGGTGAGGTCTTTAAGCAAGGTTCTCCAATGCGGCTTGGTAATGAAATCAATCTTACTTACCAGTTTTCAGGCCCAATAACCACTTACGCGCCATATAGTTATAGCGTCGTTGCTGGTAGTTACCTAAATATTCCATTGATCGCTCAAAGTGTAAGTTTAACTTTAATGGATAAGGTTCAAGCGAATGTCGAGAATACTTTAGCTCTAATAGATGAAAATTTAGACTCGACTGTGATTTTAAGAGACCAAGTTCTGGGTGAAATTTTTTATGGCGGATCGTTGGGTTATTTCGCTCAATATAATGGGTTAAGCCAAGTTACTGCAGTGCAGAATAATGGTAGTCATAAATTAGAGTTTGGCTATGGAAGCTATGGGTATGAGCCGAATCAAACAAGGTCAGCGCAGCGCTTGGGGAGAAGGTGGTCTCGATCGGATGCGGAAGACACGATCTCGTCGCCGAAGTGGCCGACGAAACTTCCCTCGCCACGCTCGCACCTGACTTTCGCGCCATTGCCGAGCTGCCCCATCGGGGCGTTCTCGCAACCGCGAGAGGGGACGAGGTTGATTTTGTGTCCCGCTGTTTCTTTCCCCGATGTGCGATTGACGAAGATCCAGTGACCGGCTCAGCCCACACCACCCTCTCAGCCTGGTGGGCTCCCAAGCTCGAAAAAACTCGATTCTCGGCGCGCCAGATCTCCGCTCGGGGAGGTGAGCTCGAATGTGAAATTTGCGGGGACCGCGTCCTGATCCGCGGTCACGCAGTCACCTTCCTCCGTGGCGAGATCGAGATCGGGTGACTACGGCTCATCGGAGCTGGCGACCGACCTATTATCATCTGGTGTTTCCCGACTGGTGTTTCCGCTGTCCATGTCGAGGATCCAATCACGGACCAGAGCAATCTCTTCCTCGCTCAGGGTGGTGCCGCCCAGCATCGGCATCTTGCCGACAATCGGATTGGCGACCCGTCGGTAGATTTCGGAGCGGTCGGGATCTCCCGGGGCGAGCAACAGCGAGTCAACCAGCTCGCCATTGGGTCCCGGCAGGCCCACGGCAGGTTTTTGATCGAGCAAGTCGGTCTCAGCGAGGGGCAACCAGTGAAGCAATTCAAAGGAAGCTCGCCCCGCCACTCCGGTTTCGCGATGGCAGTGGGCACAATTGACATGCAGCCAGGAGCGGGCACGCTCGTCGAGGGTGTGAGCCCGATCATGCGGGTTCGGCATGTTTTGACCGGCGATGACCGATTCGTTGAACCGAAAACGTTCTGGGAAAAAGCCGAGTGCCTTAAAAGTCGCCAGCTGATTCGATTTCTCACCGCCGAGCGAGGCATAGTCGACCTCACGATTGAGCTGCGCCATCGTCCCGCTGAGGACAAACATGGACCGTTGGGTGTGGCAGGCGGCGCATTCCGCCCGGGCCGGAAAGCGCCAGGGCAGTTCCTGCGGCTCCAGGTTTTCCGAAGCAAATTCGATCGTGGCGTAGTCACCTGACTCACCGACCAGCTCGGCGTCGCTCTGATCGTCGCGCCAGCGATAGGTGAAGAACTGCCACTCACCTCCCTGCTTCATCGAGATCTGAGTTTCGACCCGGAGCGGGTCTTGCCCTCTCTCCAATGTGAATGTCTGGCCAATCACAGTTCCGTCTGGATATTTCCAGCGATCCCATCCCGCAACGGTCCGCAAGGTCGACGGGTCGCGCTTTGAATCACCTGCCGGACGGCGCTGGATCTGAATCGTTTCACCGGGTGGCAGCCCCAGAAATCGGAGCCTCTCCGATCCATTCCAGCTCGCTTCCGCATTGATCTCAAAAGGCAACAATCCCTCAGCCAGCTGATGAGTTTGAGTCGATTCAAACAACCCAGTTTCGCTCAGAAGTGAGGGGAGCGGGCGCGATTCCCGTTCCTCCGCCCGGTGCAATCGATGCAAGCCGCCGTCGTGAGTCAGCACGATCGGCTCCCTCATCGGATCTTCCTCAAAGCAGACGATCTGTCCGATCGAACCCGTCAGGCGAAAGGGAGTCCCCGGCGCTTCACCTTCCCAGGGAAAAGCCCAGACTTTTCCGGTCACGTAGCATCCGTAGAGGTAGTGATTCGCGAGCTCGGGAAATTCCGAGCCTCGATACCAGAAGCCCCCGATCACCGATCGCATCTCCTGATGGGAGTGCTCCACCACCGGGGTGGTGTGAACGAGGGTCGGACCCGCCAGCGGATTCGATGGCCGGAACGGCTGACTGCCTTCGTAGGTGCTCCACCCGTAGTTTGCCGCCGACTCGATCCGGTGCACCATTTCCCAGTGTTCGTCGCCATTGTCCCCGACCCAGAGTTCGCCGGTTTCGCGATGAAAATGCATTCTCCATGGATTGCGGAGGCCATAGGCAAAAACTTCGGGTCTGATCCCTGGTGTCCCACGGAAAGGATTATCGTCAGGGACATCGACGGCGAAGAAATTGCCTCGGTCGTTGATTTTGAGACGGAGGATGGATCCGAGCAAAGTGTCGGTCGTTTGCCCCCAATTATTAGGATCGCCCGGAGCCCCGCCATCTCCGCTCGAGACATAGAGCATCCCATCGCTGCCCCATTTCATGTCTCCGCCAATGTGACCATCAGCTGACCAGTGCAGCAGCACCTCTTCGCTATCGGGATCGAGCTGACCATCGCTTCGGTAGCGAAAAGCCGAGACGAAATTGTCCCCCACTGCTGCCGTTTTCGACTGATACCGCAGCAGAATCCATTTATCTCGGTCAGGCAGATTGCTCGGAAGCGCGCTCATGAGAAGCAATCCGCCTTTGGGATGCCTCTCTCTAAGATCGAGGAGCATGGTTCGCTCCCCGGATCTGAGATCAAGTTGAAATAGCTTTCCCTGACGTTCGGTCACCAGAAACTTAGTTCCGCTGAAGTGCGAAATCCCGGTGGGCGACGTCCAATCGATCTCGGAAAAGAGGCGCTCGGCACGATAATCAGTCGATTCGATTCCCGCACCGACGAGGTTGCCACCCTGCCACCTCGGAAAGTTGTGCAGCCCTGGATTGCCAAGCGCATCGTCAGCAGAATAACCCAAGCCCCCGCTGAGCAGCAGAAACAAGGCGATCAATCGAGGGGTTCGGCACATCAATGGGCAGACGTCTGATTCACGCCTGGGCCGATTACGGTAATTTAGATTCGCTCAGATCGTCCACCTTAAAAGCAGTTGACGCGAAACCCATCAGCCCTTTCCTTTGCCAGCTCGTCAATTCTTGACTTTTCCTATCTGGAATACCCTATTATGAGTATCATCACCCAGACCAAACCACCACAGGCTGAGCGGCTTGCTCAGCTTGAGGAGCGGCTTGGGATCTCCGATCTGGCAGCAGAGTCGGCAAGGCTCGAAGGGCTTCGATCCGCTGAGCGAGTTGCCTGGGCGCTCGAGTTTTTCGGTGATCGCGTCGTGATGAGTTCCAGCTTCGGCGCACAATCTGCAGTGATGCTGCACCTCGTGACTCTGCTAAAGCCCAATATTCCTGTCGTCCTGGTCGACACGGGTCACCTTTTTCCAGAGACTTATCACTTTATCGATTCTCTCACCGAGAGGCTCGACCTCAATCTCAAGACCTACCGCAGCGACCTCTCACCCGCATGGCAGGAAGCTCGCTGGGGTAAGTTGTGGGAGCAAGGCGTCGAAGGCATCGAGCGCTACAACGAGCTCAATAAAGTCGAGCCGATGAATCGGGCCCTCGACGAGCTCGGGGCGAGCGCGGTCCTCTCCGGTATCCGGCGTCAGCAAAGCAGCACTCGCGAAAGTCTCCCGGTCCTGGCCGCCCAGAACGGACGCATCAAGATTCATCCGATCATTGATTGGACGGACATGGATATCGGTCGCTACCTCGTCGACAACGACCTCCCCTACCATCCGCTCTGGGACGAAGGGTATGTGTCGATCGGGGATTGGCACTCCACTCGCAAGCTGACCGATGGCATGACCGAAGAGGAGACTCGCTTCAATGGACTGAAGCGGGAATGTGGTCTCCACGAAAATCTGGACTTTCAGATTTAACGGTGCCAACTCATGGGCCGCCGCTTTACTGGCAAAGCGAGAGCGAGCCCGAAGTCTTGACGACGTTTACACCTCACCTTTTCAAACACGCCCGCACCGCCGCCGCTCCCTCATGGAGGATCTCTACCCAGTCTTCGACCAAATGCTCCCGCGCGAGGCGAAGGAAAAACTCCTCGCCCAACGCGGAGGTGTTGTCTGGATGTCAGGATTAAGCGGGTCCGGCAAAAGCACCCTCGCGAGACTGCTCGAGCGCCAACTCCACAGCACCGGCAAACTCGTCAAAGTGCTCGATGGTGACAATGTCAGGACTGGTCTGAATCAGAATCTTGGTTTCTCAGACGAGGATCGCAGCGAAAACATCCGCCGAGTCGCCGAAGTCGCTAAACTCTTCGCCGACAACGGGACGCTCGTGATCGCCTCTTTCATCACTCCTCTGAATGCCCTTCGGGCTCTTGCCCGCGAAATCATTGGAGATCAGGATCTGCTCGAAGTCTATGTCCACGCCACTTTCGAAACCTGCGCCGAGCGCGATCCGAAAGGTCTCTATGCCAAAGTGAAGGCGGGCCAGGTTGCGCAATTCACCGGCAAAGATTCCGAATTCGAAATCCCGGAGTCTCCCGATCTCCTCCTCGATACCGAAGGCCACAGTGAATCCGAATGTCTCGATCGCCTCCTCGAAGCGGTCGAGAAAAAATACTCCTGAAGACTGTCGCCGATCGGCAACATCACCTTTTTCTCTAACACATTCTAATTTTTACCGGCCACGGGCCGAACCACCATGAGCGAGCGCTTCTCCTACCAGGTCAATCACCTCAGGCAACTTGAGTCCGAGGCCATCTTTATCCTTCGAGAGACGGCTGCTCAGTTTGAAAATCCAGGACTGCTCTTCTCCGGGGGGAAGGACTCCATCGTCATGGCCCATCTCGCTCGCAAGGCATTCCACCCCGCGCGCATCCCCTTCCCGCTGGTGCATGTCGACACCGGCCACAATTTTCCCGAAACCATTGAATATCGAGACCACTACGCCGAAGAGATCCGGGCCGACCTTATTATTGGTCTGGTTCAGGATTCGATTGATAAGGGGACCGCGGTGGAAGAGACCGGTCCAACCGCCAGTCGCAACGCGATCCAGACCATCACCCTGCTCGAGACAATCGAAGAACACCAATTTGATGCCTGCCTCGGAGGCGGTCGCCGCGACGAAGAAAAAGCGCGCGCCAAGGAGCGCTTTTTCTCCCACCGGAATGACTTCGGAGAGTGGGATCCAAAAAATCAGCGCCCCGAGCTGTGGAACATCTTTAATGGGAGAAAGAGACACGGCGAACACTTCCGCGTCTTTCCCTTGTCCAACTGGACCGAAATGGACGTCTGGCAGTACATCAAAAGTGAAAAAATTCCGCTGCCCAATCTCTACTTCTCCCATCAACGCGAAGTGGTCGCGCGGGGCGGCACCTTCCTCGCCACGAGCGACTTCGTCGAACCCCAGGCGGGCGAAGAAGTCAGCACCCGCACCATTCGATTCCGCACCATCGGCGACATGACCTGCACTGGCGCAGTCGAATCCGAAGCCAATTCTCTGGAGGACATCATTCAGGAAGTCGCCACCGCCCGCCAGACCGAGCGCGGCACCCGAGCCGACGACAAACGCTCCGAAACCGCCATGGAAGATCGGAAGAAGGAGGGGTACTTCTAGCGGTCTTCGACCGCTGTAAAAGGTGACAGGTGAAAAGTAAAAGGTAGTAAACTGATGTCTGAGTTCGCGGAGAGATTTGAGGATCTTAGGATCTGGCGAGAGGCAAGAGAGCAGGCGCGACTAGTTTATTGCGACTTCGGATTTGAGACGCCTGCCGAGAGAGACTTCGGATTCCGCGATCAGATACAACGAGCTGCCGTGTCTGTTATGAATAATATCGCCGAAGGATTCGAACGATTCAGTAAGCGCGAGTTTGCTCATCATCTCGGGATTGCCAAAGGCTCCTGCGGCGAAGTTCGCTCCATGTTTTACCTCGCCGAAGACCTTGGATACCTACCGAGTGAAACAGCAGAGGAACGCCGAAAATTCGCTATCGGTCTGTCCCGAGGGATCGAAGCGCTCAACAAGAAGCTTCGCCAAGCTATCTGATGCGACCGAAGCCAGCACACCTTTAACTTTTTACCTATCACCTTTTACCATGTCGCCGACATCCCCACCCAACTCGACCGATCAGATTGATTCCACTTCTGGCTATCTCAACATGGACCTTCTCCGTTTCACCACGGCTGGAAGCGTTGATGATGGGAAGTCTACTTTGATCGGCCGTCTTCTCTACGATTCAAAAAACACGTTTGAGGATCAGCTCGCCGCAGTCGAGGAGTCATCCAAAAAGCGGGGCGATGAAAACGTCAATCTCGCGCTGCTGACCGATGGGCTTCGGGCTGAACGCGAACAGG
The DNA here is from genome assembly GCA_039033935.1 of Verrucomicrobiota bacterium. Lineage (GTDB taxonomy): Bacteria > Verrucomicrobiota > Verrucomicrobiia > Verrucomicrobiales > DEV007 > Arctic95D-9. The sequence continues at coordinate 140 of JBCCBR010000201.1, read as the reverse complement.
GAATTACGATCGATGTTGCCTACCGCTACTTCGCGACTCCAAAGCGGAAGTTCATCATCGCGGACACCCCCGGTCATATCCAATACACACGGAACATGGTGACCGGTGCCTCCACCGCTAACCTCGCCATCATTCTCGTC
>JBCCBR010000200.1:0-6722 GCA_039033935.1 Verrucomicrobiota bacterium | reverse complement strand
GAGGCGGTCGTCGGGCACGGTCACGACGCCGACATTGGGATCGATGGTGCAGAATGGGTAATTCGCCGCCTCCGCATTGCGGGTCCGGGTGACTGCATTAAAGAGAGTCGATTTGCCGACGTTGGGGAGTCCGACGATGCCTGCCTGTAACATGGCGCGATTGTAGCACGCCCGCCGCAGGCTGCCTTGAGAAATTCAGGGGCTTGCGCTTTCGGTGCGGCGAGCGAGCCAGCTCAGCATCAGCACCAGTGGTAGCATCCAATGTGGACTGCGGACCATCGTTTCGAAAAGCCACGGATCGAGCCTCTCCAACGGGGCATTAAGATCGATGTGGGCAATCGCACGTGCCAGCGCGGTGGCCAGTCCCCAGATGATGCAGTAGCCGACCCCAAACCACCTCGCAAAGGGAACGAAGAGAGCCGCCGCCGCTACAAAATCTAGCCAACCGGCAATTTTCAGAAAACCGAGAGCACCCGTTTCGCTGACTCCCAATATCGCCATCGTCATCGTCTGATAGCTCACCGGCACAGGGTGAATTCCGGCAGCGTAGCAACCGTGACCGACAAACGTGGCAGCGGTCGCGACTGCGATGACTCTTGCCCAGACCGAACCCTCCGACCGTCTGCCGATTGCGCCAAAAAGCACGATCGGTGCAACGATCTGGAGGGCATGCTCGATTGCCATTCCAAAGTCGAAATCTGCAGCGACCCAGCGACCCACGCTGTCGAGAATCAGCAATGCCGCACCGATCAACAAGAGCCAGCGGCCCGACTGGAAGACCCCGAGACTGAGCGCGATCGAGAACAGACCGAGGGCGAGCAGAGCAATCCCGACGGCAGTCAGCAGTGGAGTGATCCACTGGTCAGATGTGGTGGCCCAGGATTCCCAGGTCGCATTCGGCAGCCATGCAATAAGAGCACCGACTCCGCCTTCGCTCCAGAGCAGGCCCCGGATCGGGCTGTCCCAACGCCACGTGAGCCAGCCGCGGCCAATCAGCGTAAGAGCTGCCGCCGCGACGATCAGGCCGAAGAGGAGCCGCGGCGAGTAGAGACGGGATCGAGCCGCCATTTAGGAGGCTGTTGAAACAATGAACCCGCTTGTATTCGCAGCTGATTTTTCGGCTGGCGAGGCGTGATATTGATTGATAGTCATGTCTCTCAAGAAAAATCACAACGAAGTCCAGGCGAGAAATCAGCAAGAAGGCTGCGGAAGTAGTTTTTCAACAGTCTCTTAATCGACCGGCAGGATGAGAAGTTCCCCCCCTTTTGCCTGCCAAAGTTTAAGACCGCTCGGGTTTTCGTAGTCAGACACATGTCGCACTGATCCCATCGAGGCGGGATTGCCGACCTTTACTGTTTTAATGACGATCTCTTCCGGAGTCACCTGAATCCAGTCGAACCCGTTGAAAGAGGCGCAGTCAAGCGTCCACGGCTTGGGGTCGTCTGCTGCTCGGAGAGGGGCGCCCCAGCAGCCTTCGCCAATGTAAGTCGTGGCGCGTTTGTCACCTGGCGCGGCGACGAAACCCTCGCTTCCCTCGTTTGAAGGTCTCAGCGGAAGAGTGCGCTTCATGACATGCGAGTCGGACTCGAGTGAAAGATCGAGCCCATAGTGGTAGAAGGCCTCGGCCCACTGCATGGGATTGTCCCCTTCGCTTTTTCTGCTGACGTGAGGTCGCATCGGCTTGTGATAGCCTGCAACGAGCCAAGGAAGACCGACATGGCGAGAAAGGTCTGCCTGGAGCCACTCTTTCTGGTCCCCGCCGGCTGGGATTTCGCTGTTGAGGGCGTAGTAACGGAAATAATTGGGACCACCAATTGAAAAGGCGTAGAACGCATTCGGCGGTGTCGAAAAGATCATCGGCATCACCCGTGGTCGGCGCTCATGGTTGCCGCGATGCGGGACCAGCGGGATGAGATGACCGTCCGCGCTGGTCGTTTGCTCCCAATCATCGAGCCATTCGTCCCATTCCTCTCGATTGTCGTGATTGATCATGTCACCGGTGAAAGCGACAAAGAGGGGCCGTAGCTTCGCCACGGTCTGGTTAGTGGCGATGCGCACGTCGCGGTGATTTCGGGAATCTCCACCTGCAATGAAAGTGAAAGGCTGCGGGTGATCGGGAGCGGTGCGAAACTGGTAAAGACGACTTTCTCCTTTGCTGTCAGCGATCCGCAGCTGGTAGACCGTATCTGGCTCGAGGTCGTTGAGGTAGGCGAAGCAGTGGCGGAACCCATCAAATCGGTTCTTGGCAATCGACTTGATCTCTGAGGTAAGCCCATTCTTCCCATAGAGGACCCTGGTCGGCTCTCCTGATTTCTGGCACCAGCCGATCACAGCAGAGCGCGCCGGATCATCCAGCCAGAGCAGCCGGACCTTTTCGATCGAGGCAGTTGCGGCAGCGGGATCCGCCGCCAAATTGCCTGCCAAAACCCCGATCAGGGCGATTCCCAAAATCAAATTCGAGCTGCGCATCATTCAAAGCTAGTCGTTCAAAGCGTCGACGACAAGACAGAGCTTACTGGGGTCTCAGCGGAGCACATCTCTCTCCGCCGAGATAGTTTGCGAGTAGCGCCAGCATGGTCTTTACCCTTTCCGGCTCATCAGCGTACCGGTTCCGGGATTGGCGCGGATCTTCCCGCAGATTAAATAACAGACCTGGCTCTTCTTTCCCAAAAGCGGTTAAGCCGAAGTGGTCGAGGTAAGCAGCGCTTTCCTTTTTTGCCGCACCGCTGCTCTGGTTGATGAGAACCCAGTCTCCCTGACGCAGCGCGTAGGTGCCAGGGTTGGTATTCTGGACGGTCGCTTCTCGAAGCGGTCGCTCGTAGGTCTCACCGCGAAGCACTGGCAGCAAGACGTAGCTGTCGATTGCTTCATCATTGCTCAGCGGGTAGTCAATGATCGTCGCGAAAGTGGCGGCCAAATCTACCTGGCTGACGACCTCTTCGCTGACGCTCCCCGCCTCGACTTCACCCGGCCAGCGGACAATGAAAGGCACCCGATGCCCTCCTTCGTAGACATCCCGCTTCACCCCGCGGTAAGCGCCTGAGCTCCACTGATCATACTCCTCGAGTCGCTCGAAGGCGTGGGTCTCTGCACCATTGTCTGCCGTGAAAATCACGAGGGTATTCTCCGCAAAGCCGTTGGCCTCGAGAGCATCCATTACTTTCCCGACCATCGCATCGGTCTCGATCACGAAGTCGCCGTAGAAGCCAGCTTCTGATTTACCATGAAAGGCTTCATTGGGCACGATCGGGTAGTGCGGCGAGTTGAAAGCGAGGTAAGCGAAGAAGGGCTTTTCGCTGCTTTGCTGACCAATCCACTCGACTGTCTTTTCGGTGATCGTCGGGAGAATATCGAAAGGATTCCAGCTCTCCGCCATCGGGCCGGGTCGAAAGGTGCCTCCTCCGGCAAGCGGCTCGGATTTGATCACAGGCTGTGTCGGAGTTGTCAGAAACTGATCGTTTTCGATCCAGCAGAAGGGAGGGAAATTGATTGTCCCATCGCCAAAGTAGTAATCGAAGCCTTGGTCGACCGGGCCGTCGGGAAAGCGTTTTGTCCAGTCGTATGACTCTGCCAGCGGCCAATCCTTTTTCGTGATACCGGGCCGTCGAATCGTATCGAAGTCCCAGCCGAGATGCCACTTCCCGAAACAGCCAGTGGCATAGCCTTTTTCCCGAAACATTTTCGCGATCGTGAAGTCGTCAGGCTCGAAGACAGTCCCCCCAAAGGCACCGACGATGCCGTGAAAGCGGCGCCAGTGGTGGTGACCGGTCAGCATCGCAAATCGACTCGGCGTGCAGATTCCCGAAGAGCTGTGCCCGTCGGTGAAGGTCATTCCTTCGCTCGCCAGCTGGTCAAGTCTTGGGGTCTGGATTTTGGCCCCGGGATCACCGTAGGAGACATCGGCGACTCCCATGTCGTCGGCGTAGAGGATGACGACGTTAGGCAGCTCGCCAGCAAAAGTGACCACCGGCGGAGCGAGAATGAGTGCAGAGAGAAGCAGGCTTAAACGAAACATCCCAGGCAGCTTAGACAAAGCTGGGCACGCCGTCTGTTCCGCATACAAGGCAAATTTCGATTCTGGTGCCCCACCAATGTCCCACCCCTGATTTTAAGGTTCAATCATGACAAGAGAAAGCTTTCTGAAAACTTGCATCACTGGAATGGGAATCAGCGGCATGTCGGCGACTTTTGCCGAGGGTGGCAGTATCGCGACAGCGCCGCTCACTGGGACCTCGGCTCTCAGCATCACCGCGGTCCCGGAGGAAAACCCGGAGTGGCTTGAGGAGTGGCAGAATCGTCCGTTGATCCCGATCCAGCAGCCGGTCGATGAAGTCGAGCAGCGCCTGCTCGGAGCAGTCAGACAGGGGGATGCGGTGACGGTGCGCTATGCCGGAGGCTCGGTGCCGGGCGGGACCCGCACGATTGAGCCGACGCTGCTCTTTTTCCGTCCGGAACCGGCTCAGGTAGAGACCTTTTACCAAATGGAGGCGGGTGATGCTTCGAATAGTCAGCTGGCGGAGTATCTCCGCTACCACGCCTCGCCCTACCTCATGGCGTGGTGTCAGGAGCGTCGAGCCCAGCGCTGCTTCAAGCTGGCCCGTCTCAGTCTCGGCTGAGCAACTCTTTCACAAACAGGCGAGTAGAACAGTGGGGCGGTTCGCAGAGAAATCTCGGTAGCCCGATCTGGAGTCGGCGGGGTGGTGCCCGCCGACTCCGGAATAAATTTTACACGGAGATTCGGCGACACCGCCGGTTCTAAAGTGCCTTGAGGCGGCTGACGTTGTGGGAGAGAGGAGATAAAAGAAAGTAGAGAAGAATGAGTGTGCGCCTGCGGCGGTTTGGATCGGGCGCCGACGGGGACCTCCGCGCTCCGGACAACGGGCGTCTCGCCTGTTCCGCAGAGCTCAGGGCGATGGCAGGGTATATTTTCTGGTGACTCTTGCGGTGGCCTATCAATTCGTTTCCGGCCAAGCGCTGGTGAGATTGGGCTACCGTGGTAAGGGAACGAGACCAGCGTTTACCCCTCTCACAAATCGTCCCGTTCACTCGAAAAGACGTCGCCCGATGGCCTCTCGGGGAGCGTCGCCTGCCATTCCCGCAGAGTTTCGAGCAGATCCCCGACGACGGTGGGGTTGTCTTTGGAGAGATCGGTGGCCTCGGCGACATCGTCGGTGATGTCGAAGAGCTCGAAGTGGTCGAGATCACGATTGGCGACCAGTTTCCATTGGTCTTTGAGGACAGCCCACGAGACCCAGTGGTCGGGCCGATCTTTTGGCGCAGGCCACGCGGAATTTGACTTCCAGAAAAGGGGTTGTTCGCGCCTTTCGAGAGAGCGATCACCGGTCAGCACGTCGATCACACTTTGACCGTCTGGAGCGTAGACGTCTGGCAGATCGGCGCCGGCGATCTCACAGAAAGTCGGAAGCAGGTCGACGGCGGAAATGAGCGCATGTTCATCAACAGCTCCGGCGGGAATTTTACCCGGCCACCGCGCGAGAAAGGGCACGCCGATCCCGCCTTCGAAGATGGCGGCTTTGTAGCCCCGACGTCCCCCAGTGATGCCTTTCGCCCCGGCAATGCCCCAGCCGGCTCCGGTGGCGGTGTCATATTGAAGGGCCAGCTCGGTCGGCTTGCTGGCGCGCGCCGGACCGTTGTCAGAGCTAAAAATGACGAGAGTGTTCTCGGTGAGCTCGAGCTCATCGAGCAGGCCGAGTAATTCGCCGATGCGATCGTCGGCGTGTGAAAGGACTGATGCGTAGATCTGGTCTTCGCGATTTTCGAGATGACGGAACCGCCATTCGTATTTTGGCACGGTGTGAAACGGGGTGTGGGGCTCATGGATCCAGAGATTAATGAAAAAGGGTTTTTCTGCGGCGTTGCTCTCTCTGATGAAATCGGCCGCTCGAGCGCTGTCCTCGTACCACGGCATTTGCTCGCCTGAGCAATTGAAGGCTCCGTAGGCATCATAGCCGTAGATGCCGGGCGAGGGTGAGTCGGGGATCATGTCGTTGGCGAGATGCCATTTCCCAAAATGAGCGGTGCGATAGCCCGCGCTCTGCAGCATCCGGGGAAGTAGAGGCGCCTCTGGATCAAGCCAGTCGGGCATGCCGCGCCGGGCGTTGCTGGGCACCCATGCGAAGTGACCGTCGATCGCGTAGCGAGCCGGGAAGTGACCGGTCATCACGGCAGTGCGACTTGGCGAGCAAACCCCGCTGGCGACGGTGAAGCGCTGGAAGTCGGTCCCCTCGGCGGCGAGGCGATCGATGTTCGGCGTTTTGACATATGGATGGCCATGGCAACTCAGGTCTCCCCAACCCCAGTCGTCGGCGAAAATGAAAAGGATGTTGGGCTGAGGGGATTCTGCCCGGGAAGTGAGGGCAGAACAGGCGATCGCTACGGATGCGAAAAGATGTGCAACTCTGACGGGGAAGGAAGTAGCCATAAAATATGAGTCAACTCGATAGCTCTCCAGATTACAATTCCTGCCCTTGGCGCATCTGAGTTGATGAAACGATCGCCGTTCGAAGAATGCCTCAGTCACTTGCTGCTACATCCGCTGAGCGACGTAGGCAAGAGAAGCTCAGTCGATAACGCGCTTTGTGTTGATTCCAAAACCGAGCAGGCGAGACTCGTCGGGAGATCTTCCTCGAGGCGGCAAAGGCTTTGTGTTGATTCCAAAACCGAGCAGGCGAGACTCAACCGTGTTGTCCTTCGGCCACTTG
>JBCCBR010000199.1:0-6728 GCA_039033935.1 Verrucomicrobiota bacterium | reverse complement strand
CGAGCATGAAGACCGGATCTGTCATTGTTGACCTCGCAGCCGACACAGGAGGCAATGTTGAAGGCACGGTGCTCGGCGAAGAAGTTGTGACCGACAACGGAGTCACCCTGATCGGGACCGGAAATTTCGAAGGCCAGGTATCGCGCCACGCCAGTCAGGTGCTCGGGGCAAACTTCGCCAACATGATTGAGCATTTCTGGGATGAAGAGGCGAAGACCTTTCGCATCGATCTTGAAGATGAAATTCAGAAGGGCTGCGTCATCACCCATGGAGGTGAGGTCGTCCACGAGCGGTTTCGTGAGTCTTGAGGAAGAGACCGAAAAACCGCTGAACTCTCGGCGCCCTACGCCAAAATAATCTCCATCAAACCCTCTTCAGTCAGTCACTCAACCCTATCAAGCCCGACACTTAACCCTATTAAGTCGAGCACCTAACCCTGTTTGGTCTTCAACAAATCCCCGGAACTCCGGCGCAAAGGCACCGCGCCGAGACCGTTTACTCCACGACTCGCTTTATGGAACTCCTCTTACTCGTCTTCGTTTTCGTGATGGCCGCATTTCTCGGCTTTGAATTGATCCAAAAAGTTCCCAGCCAGCTGCATACTCCGCTGATGTCCGGGTCGAACGCGATCTCGGGAATCACCATCGTCGGCGCGATACTGGCGGCGGGTGCTACTGACGGGCTCGGCAAGTGGCTCGGCCTGATCGCCCTGATCCTCGCGACGATCAATGTGGTCGGTGGCTACCTCGTGACCGACCGGATGCTCGGGATGTTTAAGAAAAAAGGAAAGTAATCGCCTCTAACCCTCAGATTTTCCTCGCTCTATGGACGCGTTTATCAATCTTTCCTACATCGTCGCCTCGGTGCTTTTTATCTTCGGCATCAAGATGCTCGGCAATGCCGAGACAGCCCGGCGCGGCAATCAGCTGTCGTCAATCGGAATGCTGCTAGCAGTCGTCGCGACCCTGCTGAACTCAGATATCAGCTATGGCTGGATCATCGCGGGGCTCGTGGTCGGCTCTGGCGTCGGTGTCTTCGCGGCGAAACGCGTCCAGATGACGGGGATGCCCGAGCTGGTCGCTTTGTTCAATGGATTTGGAGGCCTGTCCTCTCTGCTCGTCGGTTGGGCTGAGGTGGCCAAGAACCCTAATTTTGTGCCGCCCGAGGGAGTCGCCTCCTACAACCCCACAGTCACGGCCGTGGCAGTGGTCTTCGCGATTCTGGTTGGCGGGATCACCTTCACCGGCAGTGCGATCGCTTACTTCAAGCTATCGGGGAAGATGGGGGGCTCGCCGACAGTCTTCGGTGGTCAAAAAATCCTGAACGCTGCTGTCTTTCTACTCCTCGTGGTGTTCGGGATTGTGTTTGTGATTACCCACGCTGGCTGGGCGCTCATTCTCGTGATCATCCTGGCGCTGGTCATTGGTGTGCTTGGGGTCATTCCAATCGGGGGTGGCGACATGCCGGTGGTGATTTCGTTCCTCAACAGTTTCTCAGGAATCGCAGCCTCGGCGGCTGGGTTTGTGATCCTCAACAATGTGCTGATCGTGGCAGGCTGCCTCGTTGGTGCTTCCGGGATCATTCTCACCGTGATCATGTGCAAGGCGATGAACCGCACGCTCGCGAATGTCCTTTTCGGAGGGTTCGGCGGTTCCTCGAGCAGCTCGCAAGAGGTCGAGGGCGAGATGAAGGCGTTGTCGACCGAGGACGCCTACTACGTGCTCGAAGCCTCGCAGTCGGTCGTCTTTGTCCCGGGCTACGGGATGGCGGTGGCTCAGGCCCAGCACGCGGTCAAAGAGCTTGGAGAAATCCTGGAGAGCAACGGGGCGGAGGTCCGGTTTGCGATCCACCCGGTCGCGGGGAGGATGCCGGGCCACATGAACGTGCTCCTCGCTGAGGCCGACGTGCCCTATGAGCAACTCTGCGAAATGGACGATGTCAATGCGATCATGGAGACGGTCGACGTCGCCATTGTGATCGGTGCCAACGATGTCGTCAATCCAGCTGCTGCGGAGGATGAGACCAGTCCGATTTACGGAATGCCGATCATCAATGTCCACCAGGCCCGCACCGTCTTTGCCCTCAAGCGCGGCCAAGGCGCCGGTTTCTCCGGCCTGATCAATACGCTCTTTTTCCGAGACAACACCCGGATGCTTTACGGCGATGCCAAAGAGACGCTCACCGGATTGGTTGGGCAGTTTAAGGATTAAGAGACTGTTGAAAAACTCCTTCCTCAGTCTTCTTGTTGATTTATCGCCTGGACTTCGTTGCGATATTTATTGAGAGCTATGGCTATCAATAAATATCACGCCTCGCCAGTCGATAAATCAGCTGCGAATCCAAGCGGGTTCATTATTTCAACAGCCTCTTAATCGAATTCCCCAATCCCGTCTCGATTTCGCTTGCGAGAGTTCTTCACATTCGCGACACCTTCTGGGTGAAATATCTGGTGGGACTGGTTGTTTTCGGGGTCGTGCTTTTGGCGATCGGCCTCTTGACGCACCTCGCTCTCTTTGGCGAGAAGGGCTTTTACGTCTGGTCATTTCAGCCCGATCCCGAGACGGGTAGTTCGCAGCTGGTGAGGACCGTCATTCCGGTCAATCCGCCTGCAGGTGCGCCTCAGATCGAAAAGGGGGAAGATCCGGCTTCGGCAGAGACGCCAGAGGCAACGGACGAGCCCGAAGTTGTCACCGAACCCGATCCTGAGCCGGAAAAAGATCCCAATCTCTTCGAGCTCTTTGACGGCGAAGATCTCGGATCGTGGAAGAGCACTCGATTTGGAGGCGAGGGAGAGGTCTTCGTGAACGAAGACGGGAATCTCGAGTTTGATCTCGGCGCAGTCATGACCGGTGTGACCTGGACCGAGGCCGTCCCTGCGACATCGAATTACGAGCTGTCGCTCGATGCGATGAAACTTGAGGGGCACGATTTTTTCTGTGCCGTGACCTTCCCCGTCAAAGACAGCCACGCCTCCCTCATCATCGGCGGTTGGGGCGGAGGGGTTGTCGGTATCTCGAACGTGGATGACCTCGACGCGGCTTCGAATGAGACGATGACGATCGAGGGTTTTCGAAACGATGTCTGGCATCAGGTCAGGATCCGAGTCACCGATGACAAACTGATGGCGTGGATTGATGACGAGGTCTCGGTCGATCTACCGCTCGAAGATCGCAAGATCAGTCTGAGGGCCGGAGAGATCGAACTTTCAGCGCCGCTCGGGATCGCAAGTTTCCAAACAAGGGCTCAATACCGCAACATCGTCTGGCGAAATCTGACGCCTAAGGAGATCTCCGAGTGAAAAAGGAAAGGGAGAACTCAACAGAAAACTGCCTTCAGGAAAGCCTGAAATCTAGCAATTATAAAATTGTTCATAATTAAAATTATTGAAGAATTAATTATCAACTTTTTGAACGAATGACTTGACCGGCGGTCTAGATGCTGTCTGGATTACAAAATAAGGTCACCTGCCACTTCCCCCACAGCTTCGGCCTTTCCCACTCAACTCAGAAATTTTTAAATGAACCTTCGCGATCAGCTCAAAGAAATCCTCCCCGGGATTCTACCTCGCAATCCAGCCCAGTCGATTAAGGGTACTGAACTGATTGAGATGGTGAAAGATAAGCTTAAGCAAGACTATTCTGACGCGACTCTCCGGTATCACTTCTCGATTATGTCATGCGACCCCTCGTCCCCGATCGCAAAGGTCGAGCAGGGCCAGGGATATTATCTGAGGACGTCGACCATCCACTCGGTCAACAGCGCGAGAAACCTTTTCCAGCCAGTCGGAGCTGGTGGTGGCGAGGGCAGTGTCACCGGGATCGATAATGAGGTCGCGCTCGCTCGGGCGAGCAAATTCAGAGCAGTGGTGCGACGCTACCTCGAGTCAGTGCAGCGCTTTCCGTTTGCATTCGAGCAGTCTTTCTCAGCAGACGTCCTCGCCAACCGCTGGCGAGTCCCAGATATCGCGGTGGTCGAATGGCTGATTGGTGATCTTGTCGATGATCGACTTGTCCTCAGCAAGGATAAGCAGGAGGTCTACCGCCGTCTCGGCAAGACCCCTTTCCGAGTATCGAGTGTGAAACTGCGGCTCGAGCTGAATCCTTCGACGGTGCTCGAGGATCTGTATCAGTGCCTCGCTTCTTCGGAATGGGCGACGGCTGGTGAGATCCTCATTGCGGGTTCAGTCGACGATCAGGAGATGATCGATGAGATCCGGCGCTTTTCCGCTCGCTATGGCGTCGGTGTGATGAGCTTCGGTCTAGATGCGGATGCGCTCGACGACATGCCAGAGCCCGCCGCAATCGAGAATCTCGGTCTCCGTGAGCTCGAACAGCTCCAGATGCTTTTCCAGATCCGCCGCTACGCAGCGCCGACCAGCGCGCGAGACATCGATTGGGCTCACGTGAGTCACGCTGCCTCGACCAACGCTGACTTTGCCCAGTTCGAGGGCTGGATCTCGACTTCCCTCCTGGACGAGCGAATTCTCACCGAGCGTGAGTATCTCGATCTCAAGCAAGTCCGCGAGGAACCGATCTCCCACCAATTTATCGCCTGATTTTTTTCCCACCTCAGGTGGTCGTAATCTGGAGGGCGTCTCGGTTTCCGAGGCGCCCTCTTTTTTTGCTGCGCTTGATCTGCTTTTACTGAAGTCCGCGAGTGCCCTCGGTTTCCGAAGTAGGCGTAGTTTCTCAAGAGCAGAATTTCGCGAACTGGATCGGACGTTTGAACCTTCCCAGTTTGACGTTTATCCCAGTGAAATGAGGCTCTTGCTACTTCTGCGTGTGGAGCGCGCTCAGAACAGCTGCCGGCTCTTTTTCAACCACCCGTAGCAGTGCCTTTGCGGGACCATCGGGTTCACGCCTACCCTGTTCCCAGTTTTGCAGGGTCTTGATGCTGACTCCAATCATCCTGGAGAATTCCGACTGAGTAAGGCCCGTATTCTCGCGGAGGGCCTTGACATCGATGTTGCTCAAGACGCTACGGCGATGCGGAACATCTTCTCCACGCATGATGGATCCCATCTGTTCGACGCTCTTTACAAGTTTTTCGAAATCTTTGTCATTCATTGGTGAAGCGCTTGATTAGATCTCTTAAGACTCGGGCTTGAGCTGGTGTAAGATCGTCTTGTTTATTTTTAGAGTAGGCGAATAGCATAAATGCAGTGTCTTCACGCCAGAGAAAATAAATCACTCTGATTCCACCGCGTTTACCTCTACCAGATCCGGCCCAACGGAGCTTTCGAAGACCGCCGGTGCCTTTAATAAAGTCACCGCGATGCGGACGTTCGAGAAGATGCAGTTGAAGCCGTTGATGCTCTTCCTTGCTCAGTAAATCGTCAATCTGTTCGGAGTAAATCGGTGACTCGATGAATTGGAGATGCACATGATAATATACCCCAGTGGCGTAGTCCGCCAATGGCGTAGATCTGTGTATTTTTGAATTAGTGGCCCAGAATGGGCTGCATGAGCTATCGGCTATCCGCGTTTTTCCATTCCTTTGCTTCAGCGAAATGGGGTTGCGGTATGGTTGTGGTGCTCCAGATCGCGATGGCGAGTGCGGCGCTCGGCCTTGAGGTTTCGATGGTCGGAGAGAGTGAGCAATTTGAAATTAGACACGAGAAGGAGGGGCTCCTCATCGCCTGGCCAATCGGCGAGTCAAAGACTGGGCGGCTTCATCTTTCACTGGATGATCCCGGACACCTTATCCAGGAGATTGGGATCGAGGGAGCTGATGAGAAGGCAACCGCAGTCCTCCGCGACAGTGCGCCTTTCTGGGATCTGTTCGTGGGAGAACGGGATGCGAACGAAGACGGCCCCTACACCTTTTTCGATAAGGTCGATCAAAGGGGCTACGAGGATTTCCGGCTCTTGCTCAGTCTCGAAAAGGTAGGTGTGGAGATCAAGGATCAGCGGGCAACGGTGAAGCTGGCGAAGCTCAAAGGGGAAGAGTTTACTGGCGAGCTTCGATTCACTTTTTTTACGAACTCACCTCTGATTCATCTGGAGGCGATCGTGTCCACCCCGAGACCGAATCGCGCGATCCTCTATCGGGCGGGAGTGCAGAGTCCTGCCAATGAGATCGTCAGCCTGACCTATGATGAAGCCGGCCGGTCTCTCCGCGAACTCTCGCCCACCGATCTCGTAGCTTATCGAAAACAAGAGCCAGTGAAGCTCAAGAAGAGTGATGGCCTCGGTCGCTATGGATTCGATGCGACGACTTCACCGGTGATGGGGCGCGCCGAACAGGGGATCCTCAAGGCCGGCTACCGAGCTGTCGCGATGGAGACGAAAGCTGGCTCTGTCAGCGTGTTTCCGCCCCCTCACAAATTTCTGCCGCCGCTCGACTTTGCCGAGAATGTCGGTTTTAACTTTGCCTGGAAACGGGAGGGCAGAGTGGAAGCAGGTGTCCGTCAACCTCCGCTCGGAGACGGACGCTTTCGCCCGTGGGTGGACTGTCCTGCCAACCGTGAGCAGACCCTCGATCTTTTTCTGCTCGTGTTGGAGGAGGCCGCCCCCGAAAACCTGGAGGCGGTAGCGGCACTGACTCGTCGGGACCGCTACCCAAGGCTCGAAGGCTACCGCACCTTTTCCTCGCACTATCACATGCATCACACGCGCAATTTGATCATGAAGCAGCGCGAACTGAATACCGATGCGATCCCGCAGTCTTTTGCCTCACCTCTATTCGTTGAACGATTCAAGGAGGTAGGGATGGACATTGTCCACCTT
>JBCCBR010000198.1:0-6779 GCA_039033935.1 Verrucomicrobiota bacterium | reverse complement strand
GCAAGCATTTCAGCGAGATCGGATGCGGATGTCCCAGTCGGCTCTCCCTCTGCGTCTTTACCCTTGCCTTTCCCTTTGCCCTTACCCCCCCTCGAGCCGGGACCACTGCGGCCGCGAAGTTCGTTATTCTTCTGAACGAACTCGGCGAGCTGAGCTTTTTTCCTCTCGTATTCGGCAGCCTGATCGGCCGAGCTGATCGCGGAATCGGCGATCGGGAGCTCCAGCAGCTCGGTGACGCGGTGGTTTTGATTTCCCCCAATTGTTCCCCAGAGCGTGTCGGTGCTTTTGAATATCCCGGCCATTGCGTAGTAATCGGCAGTGGAGATCGGGTCGAATTTATGGTCGTGGCAGCGAGCGCAGGCGACCGTCGTGGCCATGAACCCACGCATCGTGGTATCGATCTGCTCGTCGACCAGATTCATCGCAAAGACTTGCCGATTCTTTTCGTTTTGCTTCTTCGGACCGATCGCGAGGAAGCCGGTCGCGATCATGAGCTCCTGCCTCTCTGCATCCGTCGCCGCGGGAAGCAGATCACCGGCGAGGTGTTCCGTGATGAGGCGGTCGATCGGCGTGTCTTCGTTGATCGAGTCGATCACGTAATTTCTGAAACGCCACGCGTAGGGGTAGACAATATTAAGCCCACCGCTGGACTCCCCGTAGCGCACCACGTCGAGCCAATGCCTCCCCCATCGCTCGCCGAAGTGCTCGGAGGCGAGCAGCTCGTCTACCTTGCTGACGATCGCTGCGCGCCGATCTGACTTCATCTCGTCGTAGAAAGCTCGAACTTCCGGCGGTGTTGGGGGCAATCCAATCAGATCAAAATTGAGCCGCCGGAGCAGACTGAGCGCATCGGCATGGTCAACTGACTGAATACCTGCCTCGTCCTGTTTTCTCTCAATGATTTCGTCTATCGAGCTATCCTGCGACCTTTTCGGTAACTGGTAGGCCCAGTGGTCCTTTGCCTTTTCAAGATCAATCTCAGTCTCGACCTGCATCACCTCTCGCTCACGAGGATCGGGTGCCCCCATTTCGACCCACTTGAGAAGATGAGCGATCACGTCATCCGGCATCTTCTGCTTGGGAGGCATTTCGTAATCGGAATCCGCCCAGGTAATAGCGTCGACAAAAAGACTATACTCCCAATCTTGCTCATCGAAGAGTTCGCCACTCGATCCGCCTTCGAGCATGGCTTCGCGAGTGTCGAGATAAAGGCCACCGCGTGACTCGCCTGCATCTTGGGAATGGCACTCGTAGCAGTATTTGACGAGGGCGGGGCGAACGTGCGTCTCAAAGTAGTCGAGCTGATCTGGAGGGATAGTCGAGGCCGCGAGGGAAGACACCAAGCCCAGAGAAGAGCTGATCGCAAATAGGGTGAACGCCGGGGATTGTTTCATCTCTGAATGCTTGAACCAAGGTTCGCCGGTCCAGTTTCTCAGCGCAACGGCATCGGGGCCGATTGAGGGGCGCGCCGTCATGTTTGCGTCATTTAAGCTTCAAAACGCACCGCTCCATCCAGTGTTCGAGCACAACCAGGCCGATAACCTACTGAAAATGAGCGCCTCACGAAGGGAATTACTCGTGACCAAGGAATAAAGCACCCAGTTTCTGCACTTGACTACCGTGCGATAGACCAGAGCTCTGCGGACAGCCGGGGAAGGCTATCCTCCATCGTTCCGACCTCCGACCTCCGACCTCCGACAAAGGACGGTGCACCCGGCCACGTTTTTGCAAACGCGGCTACAAACGAAGAAACCCAACAAAGTTCGCGCTGCCCTTCAATCTCTCGCCAACAGTTTCGAGAGAGTTTCCTCATTCAGCTCAAAACCTCTAGAGGCCCCGGCCAGGAGATCGCTGGCGAGTTCATCTTTTCGCTCCTGCATTTGCTGAATTCGCTCTTCGACGGTGTTTTGGCAGATCAGTTTGTGGACGAAGACTGGCTTATCCTGACCGATCCGATAGGCGCGATCAGTCGCCTGATTCTCCGCTGCCGGATTCCACCAGGGATCATAGTGGATCACGGTATCAGCCCCGGTCAGAGTGAGTCCGGTGCCCCCTGCCTTGAGAGATACGAGAAACACCTCCCCCTCCCCAGATTGGAATCGCTCGACGAGCGATTGCCGATCCTGCGTCGCGCCGGTCAGCTTGAGGTGAGACACCGATTCACTCACGAGCCACTCCTCGATCAGAGCGATCATGGAAGTGAATTGGGAAAAGAGGAGCACCCGATGTCCTTCGCTTCGGAGAGTGGTGACCAGATCCACGAGGTAGTCGAATTTCGCAGATTCGACTGAATCTCGCGCGCGCTCGAGCAGCACCGGGTGACAGCAGATTTGCCGCAGCTTGAGCAAGGCGTCGAGGAAAACGATTTTTGACTCCTGCCCCTGAAGAGCGAGCGCATCGCGCACCTGCTTGTCCATCGTCGAGCGAACTGTCTCGTAGAGATCCTTTTGCCCCTCGGTCATCTCGATGGTGTGTAGTATCTCGGTCTTCGGAGGGAGCTCTTTTGCGACGCTCTCCTTCGTTCGCCGCAGAATGAGGGGGCCGAGCCGCTTGGCGAGCGCCTCGCGCTTTTCCTCATTTCCTCCCCGCTCGATCGGATGCTGATAGGTCGCGCGAAAGGCCTCCAGCGGACCGAGCCATCCGGGCATCAGAAAGTTCATGAGACTCCAGAGCTCGCCGAGATGATTTTCAATCGGGGTCCCTGAAAGGCAGAGCCGACTCCTCGCAGAGAGCCGCCGCGCTGCCTGAGAAACGCGCGCAGAAGGGTTTTTGATGTGCTGAGCTTCATCGAGGACGAGCAGATGAAAGGCAGTTGACTCGAGCTCGGCAATGTCCCGGTGGAGGAGAGCGTAGGAGGTCAAGCAAAGATCGGCTTGGTTGATCCTGCGGAATCGGGAATGTCGATCCGAGCCCTGCAAAACGAGCACACGGAGATCGGGGGCAAATTTTTCTGCTTCGCGCTGCCAGTTCATCACCACACTGGTGGGCGCCACGACAAGGGACGGCAGCCCCCGATTTTTGCCCGATTCCACTTCGGCGAGCAGATGGGTCAGAGTTTGTATCGTTTTGCCGAGGCCCATGTCATCCGCAAGGATCCCGTGGAGCTGGTGGTCGCTCAAAAATTGCATCCACTGAAAGCCCTGCAACTGGTAGTCACGAAGAGTCGCCTTCATCCCAGGTGGCACCTCCTTGAGGCTCGCTGAAGTCGCACCGGCAAGTCGCTTAGCGAGAGTATCGACCGTCTCATCAACCTCGATTGGCGTTGCCTCGGCTTGCATGTCACGCGTGATGAGGGCGGCATCGAGCGCATTCATTTTCACGGGACCGTCGCTAAACTTGAAATCAAGGAGCTCACCAAGTGTGGTCAGGATGCGGCGAAATCGGCCGACCGGAAGGACGAGCGCCCGACCGTCGGGCAAAAAGATAAGGAACTCCTGCCCATCCGGGAGGCCCTCGGTCACGGCGAGAAATCGGTTTTTAACAAGCGCTGCGAGAATCGGCTGGAGCTCGAAAGTTTCACCATCGATTTCGAATCCGGCCGAGAGGTGGAACCACCCTTTCCCCTCCTCCACGATTTCGGCCTGCCACGTTTCGCTTCGAAACACGAGCGGCTCACAACCGACATCAGGAGCGAATCGAATTTCCCATCCCTGTTTCTCGAGGGCTGGAACACCCTCGTGCCGGAAACGCTGCCAGAAGAATTCGGGAGCGGGCCACTTCTGGCGGTCGGGAGCCCAGAGTGTGCCTTCGGTCTCTGGTCGGGCAAGTTTCTTGAGGGAAGGAGGTGCCTCTTCCGCGCCCGGTCGAAGGTCGAGCTGGTAAAGCAGTTTGATCTGGTCCATCTCAGATGGGCGATCTCTCTTAATCTTGCGGTCCGGCAGGACGATCGGACTCAAGATCCCGGAGGGTTCGAGCGAGACCGGATGCCCCTCGTAGTAGGCGAAAGCCTCGGCGTAAAATTCTGGCAGCCAGGCGCTCCGCTCGCCGTCCTGGCGCCGATGGACTCTCAAGAGAAAGCGAGCTTGTCGTTGATCAGATTCTGGCAAATCCTCAGTTTCAGGCACAATAGCCGGGAGGCTGGGTGGCCTCAGCAAGCGCTCGGCAGTAGCATCTTCGGCGACGGAGCCCTCTCCCAAAATCGAAGCGATCCTGGCTCCGTTGCCCTTCGCAAGCCAGTAGATCAACGCTGCGGCGTGCTGACAATGACTCCGCATCGAACAATCACACTCGGTCTCAAAGGCAAGGCCACCGGACTCTCGCCACAGGATCAGGGTGGGTGCAAAAACCTGACCATCCTTCTCCGACACGCGCGCGGTGATTTCGAGGTCGCCGGTTTCCAGAAAAGAAGCTTCGACCTGAGCCACCAGTCGCGACTTCATAAGCCTTTCGCCGGCCGCGATGCAGCCGTCATCGAAGGCCTGCTGCCACTCACGAGCCTCGATCCACGAAGCAATTTCCGAACTGGCGATTGCCTGATTCACTGGGCAGACTTTTCCGCCGCTAAGGCCATGGAGCAAGTCTTCTGAAAGGGTTTCCTCGATCTGATGAGATCGGAAACAAGCCGACCGATCCTGACGTATGCGCGTCCAAATCTGCAGCGGCGCACAACTGGCTTCTTCGTTACCTTTATTTCCTCCTTCAAACCCTTGTGAACCATGATCGTCCGACCGATCCCAATTACTTTTCAGCATCGAATCTCTTTCACCCACGGTGCTTTTGATACAGCGAACGAAACCCTCCGCGATATCGCATCGGAGGGTCACCAGTTGAAGGGTCCGACCAAAACACTGGTCCTGATTGATTCCGGAGTCGCCGAGAGCGACCCTGAGTTGGTCGACCGAATCGATCGCTACTTCGGCGAACACTCCGACACGCTCTCGCTGGTGGCGGCGCCGATGGTTCTGGAGGGCGGTGAGGACTGCAAAAACGATTGGTCCCTCGTCGAAAAGATCTGGGAGGCGATTGAATTTCACCAAGTCTGCCGACACTCATTTGTCATCGCCATCGGCGGGGGAGCTTTTCTCGACATGGCTGGTTTCGGGGCCGCCACCGCCCACCGAGGTATCCGTTTGATTCGCATGCCAACCACCACCTTGAGCCAGGGCGATGGTGGAGTGGGTGTGAAAAACGGCGTCAATTTCTTCGGGAAGAAGAACTGGGTCGGCACATTTTCCGTGCCTTATGCCGTGGTCAACGATCTCAATTTTATCCAATCCCTTCCCGCCCGAGCGCGGCGAGATGGGATCATCGAAGCGATCAAAGTCGCCCTGATCCGCGACAAGGCCTTCTACCAATACCTTCGCGGAAATGCCTTTGAACTGAGCCGCCTCGAAACACGAGTGCTCGAAACCACCATCCGCCGGAGCGCCGAAAACCACGTCGATCACATTTCAACCAGCGGAGACCCATTTGAATATGGATCGGCGAGGCCTCTCGATTTCGGTCACTGGGTCGCTCACAAGCTCGAGCAGATTTCCAATTTCGCGGTCTCACACGGCGAGGCGGTTGCGATCGGGATGGCCATCGACCTCCTCTACTCAGTCGAAATTGGGTTACTCGATCGCCGCTCCGCCGAAGAGATTCTCGACCTCATCGAAACGGTCGGCTTCGAGCTCTGGTCACCGTTTCTCGAAACGCAAATAGATGGCGAGCCAGTAGTGCTGGCTGGTCTTGAGGAATTCCGAGAACACCTCGGCGGCGAGCTAACGATTACGCTAATCCCCGAAATCGGCGAAAAGCTCGAAGTTCACAGCATGGACGAAGCCGCTATCCTACGAGCCATGGAGAAAGTGCGGGAGCGGGCCGCTGCGTCAGGTGCCCGCGCTCAGCAGCATTGAAGCGAGTAAAGCGGAGAGGAGCTTTGTTGGCAGGCCCGACCTCCCCTCAAGAAGACCGAATTGCTTGAGCGGGAACCAACAAAAACGCCCACCTCGATCGAACGACCGGGTGGGCGCTGGTAGATTGTTCCGGATCTCGCGCGATCTCAGCAGGAGCCTTTCCTCACGGGATCTGAAGGACCTGACCTACTTTGATCATGTCGCTGGAGAGTCCATTGGCGCTCTTGAGCGCGGCCACCGAGGTGCCATATCGCAGGCTGATGCGGTAGAGATTTTCTCCAGGGGATACTGTATGCGAAGAACTGCCTGAACTGTAACTCGGTGTCGAGTAGCTCGGGGTTGAGTAACTTGGCTCACTGTAGCTCGGAGTAGAATAACTCGGAGCCGAATAGGTGGTCGAGGCGGGTGCGCTGTAGCTTTGGCTCGGCGGTTTGTAGCTCGACTCGCTATAGCTTGGGTAGGAACTCGACGAAGCCGTGCTCGAGTAGTCGGAGCCACCTGTGCTCGATCCACCGTAGTAGGGATTGCTCTGGTAAGGGTTGGTCGAGGCTGTCTTGTTGCGATGCTTGCAGGAAGTCATCAAAAGTGCAGCAAAGATTGGCAGCAGAAAGAGATATTTCATGGTCGGGTAGTTGTTAAGATCTACTAAATATCAGGCTTTATTTCAAATAAATCAAGCCAAATTTAAAATATTCAGCCGGAAATTTTAAATTTAGCGAGTTTCATCGCCACAATTCCGTGTTGCGTCGGCTCAGGCTGGCGCGGAAGGTCGATCGAAATTCATGAGCATCGCCCGCGCCCTTCTCTCCGTTTCCGACAAAGCCGGACTCGACGTCCTCGCAAAAGGTCTCCATGAACATGGAGTCGAATTGCTTTCAACCGGTGGGACCGGCAACACGGAGTGGCAACCGCAACGGTGGCGGCCCGCTTCAATCTTCCCTG
>JBCCBR010000197.1:0-6796 GCA_039033935.1 Verrucomicrobiota bacterium | reverse complement strand
GATAAAGCGATCGCAAGCAATTTAATGGCACATTCACAAAAAAGCATTCGAGACCACGCCAGGTGTGGCCTTTTTTAACGCAGAGACAGGCCAGCTCGGCCATTCTTTCATCGGGATAGTAGTGAACCGCGACGCAGCCGACGACATGACCGTCGATCTCCATGACGAGATAATCATCAACATGGGCGATCAACTCAGCGCGGGAGCGAGGCAGTAGCTGCTCGTCCTCGACCGCTCGGTGAATCAGCAGTCGCAACTCGTCGACATCGTTTCGGGTAGCTCCACGCAGTCTTTGATAGGCATCACTGTAAATCATGATGCCGACGCCTTCGTTGCTAAAGAGTTCAGCGAGGAGAGCGTCGTCGCTGTCGCAGCTGATGAGATGAACCCGAGGGACACCATCTTCAGTCGCCCGGATCGCTTGATTCAGCTTTGAAACGACGCCACTGGGGAGGTTCGACTGCTGCCGCAAGAAGTCGGCGGTGTGATCAGTCGACCATTGTCTGTCTTCTTTGCCGAGATAACCGAGTGGATCTTCATGGCTGATGAACAGAATCTTGGCGGCACCAAGCGCCGAAGCGACTTCGCGGGCAACAATGTCGGAATTCACCCGCAGGATCTGCCCGTCTCCGTCAAAGCCAAGCGGAGGAACGACCGGAACGATGTCCTGCTCCAGAAAGCTCTGCAGCACGTCGCTATCGATCCGCTCGATCGTTCCGGTAAAGCCAGCGTCGACACCACCTAGTATCCCCGCAGGGTGAGCGTGTATCGCGTTGGCAGTTGCTGCCTGGATTTTCACCGTAGTGAGGCTCTGGAGAATCCCATTGCTGAGACGCGAGATCGCATCCATCGAGATTTCCAAGGTGGCCGCGTCAGTGCTGCCGGTGCCGTCGAGAGTGGAGAGGGCGACGCCGCGCTTTTCGCCGAGAGCCGCAATCTGGGCAGCGGCCCCATGCACCAGCACGACCCGGATGCTGAGCGAACGCAGCACCGCAAGATCGAGGAGGATGTCGGAGAACTCCGGTGAATCGACGACCGAGCCGTCGACGGCAATAACAAATGTCTGCCCTCGAAATTGAGGCACGTATTGGAGAATCGCTCTGAGGTCTCGGAAATTCACAGGGGGAGTGTCGGGTTACTATGAGACGTTGTAAATTGAGAGATCATTGATCCTTGTCTGTTTCTCTTGATACTTCGGGTAGCCCTTTTATATTGCACACAATGACAACATCAGATCTTCGCGAGGCTCTCAATATGAGTTTGCCATTTGTCATCAAAATGGCCGATGGGGAAAAATATCCGGTCCCCCACACTGACTTTGTAGCCTTCGCAGACCGATCGCGTTGGGTCGCTTTATTCACCGACGATGGTCGTCTTCATCATTTGCCTCGTCACCAGATTTCAGGCTTATCATGGGAGTCGGCAGAGAGCGTTGATACGGAGTCCTGAAATAGCATCGAAATCTGCTGCGATCGGTTTTCCTGATCACGTTTCTGAGATCAGATTGAGCTATCATTTTGCTCCATGCCAGATTTCGCTTTTATCCGCCTCGAAACAGGTCGCTACCTCTGCGGTCGGGGTCCATTTCAGCGCCGAGCTGAGGCACCTCCCGAGGGAACGACTGCCTTTTATCGAAACGGCTTTGATCTCGACGATGAAGCACCGTGGCTCGTCCCCAGTGAAATTTTTGAAACCGACCGACTCGGCGACCTTTTGCCTGACAACGGGTCGACGCCTCTCCCTGAGATAGCTTGGTCGGGTCTGGGTGGGACCGATCTCCGAGGTGTCTTCGATGATATCATCGACCAGATCGAAGAAGGCAGTCTCAAAAAGTCGGTCCCTGTCTTGACTGAGCGTGGGATCCTGCATCGAGGCGAGCCCGCTGCTTTGGTCCATGCGATCGGGGGGATCCCCGATAACCTTTGGGGCTACGGCCACTGCGAAGGCGGGCAGGGCCTGGTCGGCGCGACACCAGAGCAACTTTTCCGCTATGAAGATGGTGTGGTCGAGTCAATGGCGCTGGCCGGGACCGCACCGCGGCACGAGGCGGAGACCTTTTTGACTGACCCGAAAGAGATCCGAGAGCACGAAATCGTGGCCGACTACCTCGCCGAGATACTTGCCGAAGTCGGGCCGGTTCAGCGAAGTGAGCGCGAAGTGTTGGACCTCGGCTCGATTGTCCATTTCCTGACGCGACTCCGGGTCGATTTTGGAAAGGCTCGCCCGGATTTCGATGATCTGATTCGCCGGATGCATCCGACCCCGGCTCTGGGCGCTTTTCCAAGAGGCGACGGAGCCTTGCGGCGTCTCCTTGAGTATCGAGAGCGTTTGCGAGTGCCGTCTGAGTTTGGAGCACCGTTTGGGGTCTGGCATCAGGGGCGGCTCTCGATTCTGGTTGCGATTCGCTGTGTGCTCTGGGATGGGCGCGACGTCTTTCTGCCAAGTGGGGTCGGGATTGTCGAAGGGAGTCGCTTCGATCGCGAATGGCGCGAGCTCGCGCTGAAGCGCAACTCGGTGAAATCCTTGCTCGGGATATGAGCGACCTGGACCTCCCACCGGATTCCAACTCGGAACTGGCTGCTCTCGCGATTGCCCGACTCGAATCTTCGGGAGTGAAATGCTGGGTCGTCTGCGCCGGAGCTCGAAACTTGCCTCTGGTGAAAGCCCTTCTGGCGTGGCGGGAGGAACGTCACTACCAGATCTATCATCACTTTGACGAGCGGGCCGCCGCATTTTTTGCTCTAGGATTATGCAAGTGTCAGGATTCTCCGGTGGCGGTTGTGACGACTTCGGGAACGGCGGTCAGTGAACTCTTTTCGGCGGTGATTGAGGCGAGCTACACTTCGGCCTCTCTCGCTCTCGTAACAGCCGACCGACCCCGAGAATTTCGCGGCAGTGGAGCACCGCAATCGATCGAGCAGGCCGGTATTTTCGGCACCTATCCGGTCGTCGCCGCCGATATCGCCGAGCCAGCTGAGCTGGCAGCGCTGCCATGGATGGGCGAAGGGGTGCTCCATCTCAATCTCTGCTTTGCGGAGCCTACGGCCGCCCCGTCTTTGCCGTGGGAAGCGGTTGCTGACCTACCGGTTTGGTTTCCCGAGCCAGATCCAGATGAATCGGGTCGGAAGGTTTCGGTCGACTGGTTTTTCCGCGAAGTCTCCCGACCGCTTGTTTTGTTGGGCGATCTTCCCGAAGCTTGGCGGGAGCCGGTGAAGCATTTGCTCGATCGTCACGCCGCTCCGTTCTGGGCTGAGGCGACGAGCGGCCTGCGCGAAGTTGCCGAGTGGGCGAATCGGCAGTTGGTCAGTGAGGGGGAGTTGAAAGCCTATCAGCCGGACGGCGTCCTCCGGATCGGCGGCGTTCCGAGCTGCCGTTTCTGGCGAGATCTTGAGAGAAACGACGATGTTTTTGTGCACTCGTTAGTGTATGCCCCATTTTCGGGGCTGGCCCGCGAGTCAGGTTGGGAGCTTTGCGAAGACTTAACAGGGTTGAGTCCCGGACCTAACCCTGTTGAGTCGGAGACCAAAGAGGGTTTGGTCGACGACCTAACCCTGTTGAATCCCGAGACTGAGCGGTCGACAGGCGATAGTTTAGAGGCGATTCCGGACTGGTCGGGGCTGCTGGAGCGTCATGTCCGCTCCGAGCCGGGGGTGATGCGAAGGCTCTCGCGTGTCATACCAAGCGAGGCGCGCGTTTTTCTGGGAAATAGCCTCCCGATTCGGGAATGGAATCTGGCTGCCGATCTCACGACACCTCATGCCGATGTCTGGGCCAACCGTGGGGTCAATGGGATTGACGGGGAGGTGGCGACCTTTCTGGGTCTTTGTCAGGGTGTCAGCGAAGGCTGGGGCATATTTGGGGATCTCACTGCGCTCTACGATTTGAATGCGCCTGCCTTGATCGGGCAGATAGACACGGAGCGATTGCGAATCGTGGTGCTCAATAATGGGGGTGGGCGAATTTTTTCCCGCCTCCCGAGTCTCGCCGATCTCGACGAGCCGGCGCGCGAGGTGGTGGAGAATGAGCACGCGATCTCGTTTCGTCCCTGGGCTGAGCTTTGGGGGCTGGAATACCTGGCGTGGGATGTCGGGGCGTCTTTTCCGGCTGAGTTGCCAGATCGTTGCGTCATCGAAATCGGGATCGATGAGCGGGCCTCAGCCCTTTTCTGGGAGGCGATGGGACGATGAAACAGCGTCGCCGCGTCGTCGCGCTACACGGTAATTTCGGGTCAGCGTCGGATTGGGACTTTTTGCAGGGGATTGAGGCGGAAGTGATCGCTCTTGATCTGTGGGAGCTGGTCGATCTCCAGCTCGATGAGGTCGGTCAGTGGCTCTGCGAAAACTACGGAGACGGTGAGACGCTGCTGGCGGGCTATTCGATGGGGGGACGGCTCGCTCTGCATGGAATCACGGCCGGGGCCTCGGACGCCTGGGGCGGAGCCGTGATCGTTTCGGCTCATCCCGGGCTGGAAATATCGCAGCAGCGGCAGGAACGCCTCGAGTCGGACCTGCAGTGGAGCGAGCGTGTCTCGGCGGATGCCTGGGAGGAGTTGTTGCAGTCCTGGAATGCTCAACCTGTGCTAAACGTTGGCAACTCGATCGAAGCAATGGCACGACTCGAACCGCGCCGGGCTGAAATAGCGAAGGCCTTTCAACACTGGTCTCTCGGGCGCCAGCGGTGTCTTACGGATGAGCTGAAAGCGGTTGGGCTCCCTCTTGCCTGGCTGGTCGGGGAGCGTGACGAAAAGTTCCGCGCTCTCGGCGTCGCATTCGCAAACCAAGTCCCCGTTTGTGAGCTAAACGTAATCCCGAACACGGGACATCGGATCTTGTTGGAGCAACCCGGAGCCGTTAAAACAGCGATTGAGAAGCTCATATGAAATTGGTCTGGACTATCGCTTTGCTCGCTTTGGCGGGAAGTGCGTCCGCTGGTCTCAGCCCGACCCGATTTGCTGATTCGGAACTGATCAAGCAGCCCACCGGCCTCACCTTCACCCTCGATGGGAAATTGCTGGTGGTGGAGTCGAACACGCATTTTCGGCCCGACGACTGGAGTGGGCCGATCAACGATCAGATTCTCTGGCTGCGCGACACCGATGGTGATGGAGTCGCCGACAAGCGCTCCGTTTTTTACGAGACCGACCTCGTCGCGACGATGGATATTGCAGTCGAGCCGGAGAGCGGCGCGATCTATGTGGCGACCCGAAATGAAATTTTTCGCCTTTGGGACGAAGACGCTGACGGCGTCGCAGAACGGGCGGATCGCAAGCTCGTCTTTCTCGACACCGATGGCGATTACCCGCACAACGGCTGTTCTGGCCTGGCGTTCGATGAGGAGGGTGGGCTCTATTTCGGGATTGGTGAAAACCTCGGTGCAGCCTACACCTTGCGCGGAAGTGACGGGCGAGCGATCAGCGATCAAGGCGAGGGGGGAAATGTCTGGTATTGCTGCCTCGAAGGTGGCGACCTGAGACGGGTCGCGACCGGATTTTGGAACCCGTTTGGAGTCTGTGTCGCGCCTGGTGGACACGTTTTCGCGACGGATAATGACCCGAGTTCACGGCCTCCGAGTCGGCTCCACCACATTGTCGAAGGCGGCGATTACGGCTATCAATATCGATACGGCCGTAGCGGTCAGCACCCCTTTGTCTCGTGGGATGGGGAATTACCGGGGACTCGCCCGATGCTGGCAGGAACCGGGGAGGCCCCCTGCGACGTCATTGTTTCGGGAAAGTCTCTGATCGTGGCGAGCTGGGGTGACCACCGTCTCGAGTGCTACCCTCTGGAGTGGACTGGCGAAGGCTTTTCGACAACGATGGAGACCCTCTATCACGGCGCTGGGGAAGAGTTTCGACCTGTCGCGATGGCAGAAGCACCAGATGGATCGCTCTACGTCAGCGACTGGGTCAGGAGCGACTACAGCCTCCATGGCGAGGGCGCGGTGTGGCGGTTTGAAAAGTGGCAGGATGAAGAGCCGCTAGAGGCAGGTGCACCCGTTGAAGCACGGTTTACCGGTCATGGGTCTGATTTGCTAAAATCGAGGGCTGCCGGGGATCTCTCGCAACTGGCGACGTGGGCGCGGGACGAGGATGAGACCCTTCGGCTGCTCGCGTTGAAGTGGATTTCCGAGGAGAAGCTGACTGATCATCGCGCGGCGGTGGATGCCACGATCGATAATCCGCCGAGTCCGGCTTTGCTTTATGCTGCGATGACGGCGCGGGCCAGTCTCGACGGGGAATCGGTCGACGAGCGCGATGTGCTCGACTCGATCGAATCAATGGCCAAGGGAGCAGGCGGCACGGCCGATTTCTGTCGAGAAGCGTTTCGCCTCGTCACGAATCGTGAAAAGGTTTTCCGGCTCGATGATCTTCGAAGTCTTTTTGAGGAGACCGATGACGGCGTCTTTCGAGAAGATGTGTTGATGTCGCTGTGGAGCCATCCACAGCGCGAGGCGGCTGAGCCGTGGCTGCAGCGAGTCGTGAAAATGGAGCAAGATGCAGCGCTCGGTCGCATTGCCTCAGCCATGAGCAACGGTCTTGGGGTCGAGGCGGCTACTGATCCGGGCGAGCGGCCTGTGCCTGAGGAAATCGAAGCCTGGGAGCAGATGATCGCGCCGCATCCGGCAGATCCGATCCGAGGGCGGCTTGTCTTTATGCAGTATTGCGCGGCGTGCCATCAGGTCGATGGTTTTGGCCGGGTGGGTGGCCCAGACTTATCGAGCATCCACGAGCAAGGGCCGAGGCACATCCTGCGCTCGATTCTGGAGCCTGGAGCAGAGGTCTCGCCGCAGTATCAGG
>JBCCBR010000196.1:0-6830 GCA_039033935.1 Verrucomicrobiota bacterium | reverse complement strand
TCTCGTTTACATCGAGTCAGCCTGCCCCATGTCGGTGGTGATGGCGGTCTCTCGCGACAAACGGACCTCTCGCCGGGTCCAACTGATGCTCCCCGGTGAATACAGTCGCCCGATTTCTCTGGTGCCGGTGGAAGCTGGAGATCCCTTTGAAAAGTCGACCGGAGTCGAAACCGCGGTCGCACCGTCAGTCGAGGCGCCAGACTCGCCCGATTCCAGCACCGCTGACGATTCGATTGCGGTCGAGCAGAGCTTTGGATCTGCTCTCCTTTCGGGCTGGAATGCAACCTGGAAAGCGGGTGCCCTGTTGCTTGCTCTCGTGCTTTGCACGATTCTGAGCGAGAAGCCGATCCGGCATTGCCTCGGAGAATTGGCGGCGATTTTTTCCTCGTTCAGCCTTGCCCTCTCTTTGATTGCGATCGGAATCACTTCATCGCCTGGTTGGGCAGTAATCCCAATCGCGCTTACTGTGATCGCACTTGCCGGTGCCTCGTTCTTTTCGATCAAACGTCAAAGCTGGCGCTACCTCGTCGCGGGGCTCGGGGGTTGGTTTGGAGCGCCGCTGCTCGCGGAGAGTTCTGCTTTTTCGATGCTTGCCGGCCCTGAGAATATCCTCTCAGCGGGGGCGCTGATTGGATTTCTCGGGGGTGTCGAATTGGCTGGCCTCTGTCTCGTCGGGGTCGCAGCGATTTTGATTTATGGAGTGGTCCGTCCGCCAAAAGTTCGAGCCGCGTTCCTCAATGGATTGACCGTGCTGGTGGTCGGTCTGGCGATCTTTTCGCTGCTCGAACCTCGGCTCTTTTAACCAACCAAAGCCAAAAAGTTCGTCGACAAAATGCTCGGGATGGTTTTTGAGTGAGGGTCTTGGACCCCACTGTGACACGAAACACGAGGGTGCGACATTGGTTCTTGAAGGGCAGATTTGGCCTCGCTGCGGTTGCAGTGGTGGTCGGCTTGTCCGAGTCGGGATGCGTCCTGCGGAATCAGACCAAGTCGGACCCCTCGGCATTACTCGACGATCCTTTGCCTGCGACCTGGGTTGAGGGGCGTCGAGCAACGCCTGCTCTGGCGGTGACGGGATGGCTCGACGACTTCCGCAGCCCCGCTTTGCGATCGCTCGTGCATGAGGCGATCGGTGACAACTACGCCCTGCGATCGGTGAGCGCTCGAATTGATCAGGCGGAGGAGCGAGCCCGTCTTGCCGGTGCTGACCGGCTCCCCCAGCTCGATTCGAGTCTTCGCACCGTGAGGTCGCAGAATCTGCGTGGGGCTGCTTTCCAATCTGTCCGAGCCAACAACTTTACTTTTTCCCTCGATCTCGCTTGGGAAGTCGATGTGTGGGGGCGCCTCAAAAATCTCCGCGATGCACAGCTCGACTTGGTGACTCGGCAGACCAATCTCTACGAATCCTCTCGGCTCTCGCTCGCCGGGAATGTCGCAAAAGCAGCATTCGCTATCGTCGAATCGCAACAGCAGATCAGCCTGACTCGGCGCAACCTGAGTAGTCTCCAGAAAAACCTGATCATTCTCGACTCGAAGTTGGAGGCCGGGGATGCTGATGATCGGGCCGCACTCGAGATCAGTCTGAGCCGCGCCGATGTCGCCCGACAGCGTTCACGTCTGCTGGCCGATCAGCGGCAACTCGAAGAATCAAAACGCGCTCTCGAGATTTTGCTCGGTCGCTACCCGGCTGGATCGATTGCCAGCATTGGGCAGCTGCCTTCGCTGAAGCGCGAAATTCCGGAAGGGCTACCGAGTGAATTGTTGCTTCGTCGCCCCGACCTCCTCGCCGCCGAGGCCGATGTCGACTCGGCGTTGAAAGAACTCGCCGCCACTCGCAAAGAGCTGCTCCCCGCTTTTCGAATCACAGGATCGGCTGGAACATCGACGACGGATGAGTTTGGCGATTTATTTGATATCCAGAATCTGGTTTGGAGCATCGGTCAAAATCTGGCTCGCCCGCTTTATGCCGGCGGTCGGATCCGAGCTGAAATCCGTCTTGATCAGGCAGAGCTCGACGAGCTCGCCTCCGACTACGCCGAGGCAGCCCTTGGTGCCTTTGCTGAGGTAGAAAATGCTCTGGCCGCTGAATGGTATTTGCGCGGTCAGGTGGCCGCCCTGAACACAGCAGTTGTCGAATCGCGCCGCGCTGAATCTCTCAGCCTGGACCGATATGAAGGCGGGCTTGCTGACATCATCACCGTCCTTGAAAGCCAGCGACGTGCTTTCGATGCGGAAAGTGCCCTGCTCAGCGCGAAACTCGAGTTACTCACGAATCGGGTCGATTTGTATCTCGCTCTCGGAGGGGACTTTGATCATTTCATGATCGAAAAATGACGGGCCAGTGAAGCATCTCGGTGTTAGCTTTATTTTTTTGCAACTTTGCTCGGAGCTGAGACTTACATTCCGAGCCCCCGGGAATGAAGCTGATCAGACTGGCCTTTCGAATCCTTGCCCCAATTGCCGTCCTTGCTGTCGCGGCGTCGGTGGCGTGGTATTTTGTCAGCAACAAGTCAGACCCGCCGAAGAATTCTCCTCCGCCGAGTGTCACCAAGGTTGAGGCGACACGCTTGCAGCCTCAAAGCCATCAGATTTTTCTGGAAAGCCAGGGCACCGTCCAGCCTCAGACCGTGACGACTTTTATTCCGGAGGTGAGTGGGCGAATCGTCTCGATCTCCCCGAGCTTCCGTGAAGGGGGGTTTTTCGAAGAGGGCGAAATTCTCGTTCAGATTGATCCGCTGAACTACGAAACAGCAGTCACGGTGGCAGAGGCAGAAGTCTCCCAGTCAGAGCGAGCCCTCGCCGAAGAGCGCGCTCGAGCGGAGCAGGCGATGCAGAACTGGCGGCGACTCGGAAAGAGCGGAGATCCCGGACCCCTCGCCGCCCGAGAGCCGCAGGTCGCAGAAGCTGAGGCGGCGGTGAAAGCGGCGCAGGCCCGACTCGCGCGGGCGCGACGTGATCTCGAGCGCACCGAGGTGAAGGCGCCGTTTGCGGGTCGCATTGTCGAGAAACAGGTCGATGTGGGCCAGTTTGTCGGCACCAACACCCAGCTCGCAGAGGCATTTGCGACCGATGTCGTCGAGGTCAGGTTGCCCTTAACGAACCGGCAGCTTGCCTTTGTGACACTACCGGAATCGTTTCGCGGGAACGAGTCGACCGATGTCCCCGCACCGGAGGTTTTGCTGACGACGCGGCTGGGGCGCGAGACGGCGCAATGGCAGGGGCGAGTCGTCCGGGTCGAAAGCATGGTCGATGAGCGCTCGCGTCAGCTATTCGTCGTCGCTGAGGTCGAGGACCCCTATCGACGCGACGAGGAGAGCGGTCAGATTTCGATGAAAATCGGGGCGTTTTTTGAGGCTCTGATCAAGGGCGATCTGCTTGAGGGTGTCTTTGTGCTGCCGCGTCAGGCAGTCCGAGTCAGTGGTGAAGTCATCGTGGTGAGGGAGGACAACACGATCGAAAGGCGCGCCGTCGATCCGATCTGGACCGAGGAGGAGTTTATCGTGATCGAGGCTGGGCGAGGAGGGCTCGAGACGGGCGAGGTGGTTTGCTTGACACCGCTTTCCTATCCGGCAAACGGCGCACCGGTGATTCCGACGATTGATGGAATCACGCCAGACATTGAGCAACCACCGGGCTTCATGCCTGGGAAGGGTGGCAAGGGGAAGGGCAAAAGTAAGGGTGGGAAAGCCGGGAAGGCCAAAGCCTCGCCCAACCAACCTCAGGACTCTGCTGAGGGAGGCAGCGACCAGTCCGCTTCTTGAGGAAGAGGGAGGGTTTCTCGATGATTGCTTTCTTCACCCGCAACGGCGTCGCGGCAAATCTGGTCTTGTTTGCGATCGTCTTGGCGGGGGGAACGATGCTGTTCACCCGGCAGATCCCGCTGGAAGTCTTCCCGGAAGAAGAGTCTCGCGATATTTCCATAGCCGTTCGCTACCGGGGGGCCACCCCCGAGGAAGTCGAAGAGTCCGTCGTAATTCGTCTGGAGGAGGCAATCGCTGATGTCGAGGGCATCGAGGAGATGCGATCGATTGCCAATTCGAGCAGCGGCTACGTCACCGTCGAAGTGGACGAAGACTATGATATGCGGGAAGTGCGGGATGCGATCGAATCAAGAGTCGACGCGCTCGAAGACTTTCCCCCCGATGATGCCGAGAGCGTTTCGATCTACACCGGCGAAGCCAGCCGCTGGGTCATCAGCGTGGTCTTAAGCGGCGATCTCAGCGAGCGCGACCTCGCCTCACTGGGGGCCCAGCTCCGGGACGAGTTGGTGGGGCTCGAGGAGATCACGAGCGCCAATCTCCAGGGAGTGCGGCCCTATGAAATCGCGATCGAGATTGATGAGGAAGCGCTCCAGAAGCACGGACTCACCTTTGCTGAAATTTCGCAGACGCTGAGAGCTTCCTCGGTCGACGTGCCAGCCGGGACCATGGAGACACTTTCTGGCGAAGTCACGTTGCGGACCAAAGGGCGTGCCTACTCTGCCGAAGAATTTGCCCGGATCCCGCTGGTCGCTGAGCAGAGCGGGGCTCGTCTCACCGTCGGCGACGTCGCGAGCGTTCGGGACGGATTCGATGAGAATCCCTTTGTGGCCCGCTTCAACGGTCGGCGATGCGTTCTCGTCGCGATTTTTCGAGAGGGTAATCAGAGTGCGATTCGCATCTCCGACGAAGTGAAAGACTTCATGGCGAAAAAGCGGACGGAACTTCCCGCCGGAGTCGAGGTCGACTACTGGAGCGACTCCTCCCGGATCGTCAAAGGTCGTCTTGAGACCCTGCTCGACTCGGGTTGGAAGTCGATGCTCTTTGTCTTCATCTTGCTGACCCTCTTTTTGAGGCCCAGTCTCGCCTTCTGGGTTGTCGTTGGGATTCCGGTTTGCTTCCTCGGGACTCTGGCAATCTTTCCGGTGGTTGGTCTTTCCGTCAATATTGTGAGTCTCTTTGGATTTATTCTCGTCCTTGGGGTTCTCGTCGACGACGCGATCGTGACGGGGGAGAACATCTACACGAGACAGAAAGAGGATCCCGACAATCGCGTCGAGGCGACGATTCGGGGTGCCAAAGAGGTCGCACTTCCGGTGATTTTCGGAGTCCTCACGACCATGTTGGCCTTCATCCCTTTGTTTTACATGACGGGATTCCAGGGTGCCTGGATGCCTCAGATCGCGATTGTCGTCATGATCGTGCTCGCCTTTTCGCTGATCGAATCAAAGCTGATTCTGCCATCTCACCTGACTCACGATCTCAAAGGCTTCGCCAAGGGAGTGATGTTGTTCTTCACCGGGCAAACGTTGACTGGCATTGCCGCAAGGGCCTATCGAGGATTCTCGCGAATGCAGCAGGCAGTCGCCGGGAGCGTCGAGTGGTTTGCCAAGCGCGTGTTCCAGCCAACTCTGGTGGTCGCGCTCCGGAATCGCTACCTCTCGCTGGCGATCTTTGTGGGAATGTTTGTGGTCCTCGGTGGGGCTGTCTGGGGCGGGAAAATCAAGCGAGTCAATTTTCCCCGAGTTGAGAGTGAGCGGGCCACTTGCCGTCTCACGATGCAGGAGGGCACACCCTACGAAGTCACTGAAAAGTATGTCCTCATGATGGAGGAGATCGTCGAGGAAATGCAGGCGCGACATGTCGGTAGCGATGGGATTTCTGTGATCGAAGACATCCTCGTCAGCATCGGCGGCCAGGGGATCTCCTCTTCTCGTTCGACTGCGCGGACGGGTGTCAGCAACCGCGGAGAGGTGGTCTTTTTCATCACCCCTCCAGAGGAAAGGACATACGAAATCGGGACGCGTGAGTTGGCGAATGAGTGGCGCGCTGAAATCCAAAACCGCGGTGGAATCGTGGGCGCCCAGGAACTCTATTTCCGTGCCGAAATTGGTCGTGGGCGAGATCCGATCGCAGTCCAGCTCAGCGGTCAGAAAATCGACCACCTCACCACGGCAGCCGAGCAAGTCCGTGAGAAGCTTGCCGAATACGAGACGCTCTTTGATATCTCGGACAGCCTCGACGAAAGCCGCGATGAGATTCAGCTGCGGATCAAACCCGAGGCTGAGCAGTTTGGCCTCACCATGATCGATCTGGCGCGGCAGGTGCGGCAGGCCTTTTTTGGCGAAGAGATCCAGAAGATCCAGCGCGGTCGCGACGAGGTCCGAGTGATGCTCCGCTACCCACTGCAGGATCGGCGTTCGCTCGATGCGCTCGAATCGATGCGGATCAGGACTCCGGGCGGACAGCAAGTCCCCTTTGTCACCGTCGCCGATGCGGTGCTCGAAAAGAGTTTTCCACGGATCGAGCGGACCGATCGCAATCGCACGGTTCTGATCTCCGCAGATGCCGATAAAGAGCGAGGAGATCTCGGGGCGATCCGCGACGATCTCGTTCCATTTCTCGATGGCTTGATTCGCGAGTTTCCGGGGCTCTCCTACAGCTTCGAAGGGGAGGCGAGAGATGAGAGTGAGAGCATGACGGGGATCTTTGTCGGAGGTCTCATCATCCTTTTCGGGATCTACTCGATGCTGGCGATTCCGTTTCGTTCCTATGTCCAACCCCTCCTCGTCATGGTCGTGATCCCTTTTGGGCTGATCGGCGCGGTCGGGGGGCATTTCATTGAAGATGTGCTGAAACAGGGGACCACCGGGATGCCTCTGAGCATGCTCAGTTTCTTCGGCATGCTGGCTCTCTCCGGTGTCGTCGTGAATGACAGTCTTGTCCCGGTGCATAGCCCAGAATCTCTCGACTCGCCGCCTGCACTGCCTGGGTTAGAACGCCTTGAGGGGTCAGAAAGGGTTCGCCGGAGAGGTTCCATTCCAGCTCGTAGCTCAGGTCGTGATCATCCAG
>JBCCBR010000195.1:0-6848 GCA_039033935.1 Verrucomicrobiota bacterium | reverse complement strand
GCTTACTATTTCTTCCATAGTAGCCGATTGATGCGAAATACTTAGGAATACGCGCCTCTATCTAATGCATTTGATAGGTGTAGGAAGCATTCCGTTTATTAGAAGCCGGTCAGAAAACACTGAAACAATTGCAGGTTAATCGTAAGAATAATCAAACAGAAAGGAAAACATGGAAAGTATTTGCTTTGATAAGGTATTCGAGCGT
Organism: Verrucomicrobiota bacterium; assembly: GCA_039033935.1. Classification (GTDB taxonomy): domain Bacteria; phylum Verrucomicrobiota; class Verrucomicrobiia; order Verrucomicrobiales; family DEV007; genus Arctic95D-9. The sequence continues at coordinate 6,643 of JBCCBR010000195.1, read as the reverse complement.
AGGCGGAAAACTCGCTGACACCTATCTCAAGGAGATTGCATTTTGCGCTTCTCTGGTAGTTGCTGTGATTGGTGTGACGGTCTGTTCCACTGGTGAGATTGATACCAGCACCAGTTGAGTCGGTGCAAGTTGGCGGTGATAACGCGTCTTTCATCAGCGCACCTGTCCTCAAGAAAAATGGTACCGATCACTCAGAGCAGTCGATACCGTTATGACCATTTCGTCGTTAACGGCAGGGGCGGATGAAAGTCAGCTTCCCGGTCTAGCCGTTAGAGATGTCAAGAATAAAGCACTGCATTAGAATAAAAGTCTGTAAAAAAACGATTAAGTGAAGAAAGAGAAAGCTATGCCGGATGTAGGGAAAATAGCCTTGGGTGTTGGCGCCGTCGGTGTTCTTGTCCTCGGCGTTTTTGGGGTCAATCATTTGAACTTGCTCGCCACGCTTGGTGCGGGAATGAAAAGCTTGACTGTTTGCAATGAGACTTTCGTTGCAAAGCGATCCTTGGAAGACATTAATTCTACTGAAATAACATACGCACCAGAGCTCTTTAGGAAAGTGGTATCCGTAAAAATCGATCGCGAAAAGAAAGTAGTTACCGGCAGTATCGGACCGCTTGGTCATAGAAAATCGGTATATAGAGAAGGATATGGGTGCACGCTTATTACCGGTGAACTTGTTGATGTGCCGATGTTATCGCCAATAGCGCCGAAAGCCTGGAAAACAGCATCGCCAGATAAATACGGTATCGATGGGAATGCTTTGAATGATGCCCTCGATACGGTTTTTAAAAAGGCGGTTGATACGAAATCAGACGATCACCGTGCGATGGTTTTCATAAAAAGGGCGAGAGCTTATCGCTGAACGTTATGCCGACGGTTTTGACATGAACTCTCGGATGTATAGCGCTTCCATGGCAAAAACCGTAACGCAAATGATGGTCGGAGCAGCAATTAATAAAGGGCTTTTCGAGCTCGATGACCGTGCGCCCATCGAGGAGTGGTCGGCTGCGGACAATTGCTGAGCGGCTCTCGTATTTTTTGTGGAACACCTCACCCGACACCCGACTGCGGAACTTTGCCCGACAGGGGAGGCTGACCGACCCCGAGATCCTTCGCAATGAAACGAATCGTCTGCTGCGTGATCCGAGATCCGATCGCTTTGTCGAACACTTCGTCGATAAGTGGCTCAAGCTCGAAGATATCGCGCTGACCGAGCCCGACGTGGAGCTTTATCCGGAATACAATCCCTTGTTAACAGATTCGGCGCTCTGGGAAACTCGGGCCTTCCTCGGCGAGTTGATCAAGAAAGATCTCAGCGCGGCTCATCTCATCCATTCCGACTTTGCGATGGTCAATCAGCGTCTTGCTGAGCTCTACGGTCTTCCCGGTGTTCGAGGAAATGAGATCAGACGAGTCGAGCTGCCGCGGAATTCCGTTCGAGGTGGCTTTCTGACCCAGGCTGCTGTCCTCAAAACGACTGCGAATGGTCAGGTCACCTCGCCGGTGGTGAGAGGAGACTATGTGATGACTCACTTTCTCGGCGAGCCTCCACCACCGCCGCCTCCGACCGTCCCGGCGGTCGAGCCTGACATCACCGGCGCGACCACGATCCGCGAGCAGCTGGCGCTTCATAGCAGCGATGCCTCCTGCGCGGCCTGTCACGAAAAGATCGATCCTCCTGGCTTTGCCCTCGAGGCCTTCGATGTCATGGGTGCATTCCGAAATCGCTATCGCTCCATCGAAAAAGGGGATTTGATCGAGGATCTCATCGTCGAAGGGCGCCCCGGCAAGGCCCGAGAAGCTCTGCCGGTCGATGCGTCCGGTGTTTTTGGTGAAGGAGAGTCATTCCGAGGGATCCGCGATTTCAAAGGTATTCTGCTGGGCCACGAAGAGGAGGTCGCTCGCACGCTCCTCGAACAGCTCACGATCTATGCGACCGGAGCTCCGGTCGGCTTTGCCGATCGCGAGGCAATCGATGCGATCATGGCCGAATTGAAGCCCAAGCGATACGGGGTTCGCTCGATGATTCACGCCATCATCGCGAGTGACCTCTTTCTGGAGAAGTAGCGACTAATCCAATAGCCATCTCATGAAGAAGTCTCTTACCGATCAGTCTGTTTCCCGCCGTCGATTCCTCCGGGGGAGTGGAGCGATCCTGGCGTTGCCGTGGCTGGAATCGTTTGCCAGTGACGCTGAAATCGAGGCCGCGCCCAAGCGGATGATCGCGATCTGCAACGACCTCGGCTTCATCCCTGATTACTTTTTCCCGGAAACGGAGGGTCGCGGCTATCAGCATAGCCCCTACTCCAAGGTGCTCGCGAATCATCGGAGCGATTTCACGGTTTTTTCTGGGCTCTCTCATCCGGAATGCAATGGCGGGCACCAGACGGATAAGTGTTTCCTGACCGGCGCGCTCCATCCTCGTAAGCCAGGATTCAAGAACACGGTCTCACTCGATCAGGTCGCAGCTGCTGAAATGGGGTCAGCTACTCGATTCTCATCGCTCGCGTTGCGGGTTGGTCCTGGTGCAGGTTCGCTTTCTTACTCGCCCGATGGTGTTCGGATTCCGGCCGAGGGCAGCCCCTCGCAGGTCTACAAGCAATTGTTCGTCCAGGGCACCGAGACTGAAGTGGAGCGCGAGGTGACTCGACTCCGCGACGGCATGAGTCTGATGGATTCCTTTACCGGGAGGATCAAATCGCTCGAAAAATCGGTCGGTGCTCGCGATCGGGAGAGGCTCGATCAGTATTTCACCGCGTTCCGAGAACTGGAGACCCGTCTCGACGAATCGGCCGCCTGGGAACTGAAGCCAAAACCAAAGGTGGATCAGAAGATGCCGCAGGATGTCCGAGCGGCGGAGGCGTTTATTCAGCGCACCCGACTGATGTTTGATATGGCGAGGCTTGCGGTCGAGACCGACTCGACGCGTCTCATCACGATCTTCGTCACGCAGCAGTTCAATCCGAAAGTTAATCTGCCGGGAGTCGAGCTGCCTCATCACGCTCTGACTCACCAGCAGGCAGTGAAGGATTCGCGGGCGCAGCTTGCGAAAGTGGAATCAGCTCTCTTAAAAGAGTATGGGCGACTTCTTGCCGACTTGAAGAAGAGCTCGCAAGGAAATCGGAACCTGCTCGACCAGACCATGGTTTTGCTCGGCACCAACATTGGTAACGCCAACAACCACAGCAATGCCAATCTCCCTGCGATCCTCGCCGGTGGCGGTTTCCGACATGGACAACACCTCGCCTGCGATCACGATGGCGAGACTCCATTGTCCAATCTCTATCTCTCGATGCTACAGCAGCTCGGGCTCGAGACCGAGCGCTTCTCGACAAGCGAAGGATCGTTGCGGGGATTGGAGATGGGTTGAGGGCTCGTCTATTTTTCAGGCTTTTGGCTCTGAGACTTGGAGACCAGAATGGTTGACGGCTAGTCTCGAGACTTGCCAAAGTCGCAAAGCATCAGTGCACCTCCAAATGATTGAAAAGCTCTCCTGCCTTATTGTCTTTAGCTTCACCCTGATTGGTGGCCTAGGAATAGCCGCCGCCGACCACCCCAACATTCTCTGGATCGTCAGTGAGGACAACAGCATCTCGTGGGTCAGCTGCTACGGTTCGAAAAATGCGGAGACGCCAAATATCGACCAGCTCGCGAAGGAGGGCTTTCGCTACACGCACTGCTTCGACAATGCCGCGGTCTGTGCTCCGACTCGCTCGACCTGGATTACTGGGCACTACGCAATCTCTATCGGGACACAGCCGATGCGGAGCCGGTATGACATCCCGCACGATCGAGTGCCCTACTACCCGGATCTGCTTCAGGCAGCGGGTTACTACGTGGAGAATGGTGGTAAGACTGACTACAACATTGGCAGTCGTGAGGATAAGGATACCTGGCTCGGACCCGATGGTCAGCGACCGAAGCGTGGTGATGGGCAGCCCTTCTTTGTGATCAGCAACATCGGCGAAAGTCATGAGAGTCGTGCCTTCCCGCGCAGCCCGGAAATTCACACCGATCCCACGACAATGGTGCCGCACTCCTACCACCCCGATCTCCCCGAAGTTCGCAACACCTACGCGCGCTACGCTGATGCGATTGGAAGGATGGACAAACGAGTCGGGGAAGTGATTGCCAAACTAAAAGCCGATGGCAATTACGAAGACACCATCATTGTCTATTGCTCGGATCATGGTGGAGTCCTCGCGCGGAGCAAGCGCTTCCTCTATTCGAGCGGAATCCACTGCCCTCTTATCGTGAGGATTCCAGAAAAATGGAAGGATTGGTGGCCCGCTGAAAAGCCCGGTATGACGGTCGATCGAATCGTCAGCTTTGTCGACATGCCAAAGACTTGGTTGAGTTTGGCCGGCGCTGAGGTTCCCGATTCTTATCAGGGGCGGATTTTTCTGGGACCCGATATCGAGCCTGCCCCCAGCTATCATCTCAGCTTTCGAGAGCGAGCTGATGAGGCCTGTGACTCCGTCCGAGGCATGCGTGATGAGCGGTTTGCCTACATCAAGAATTACATGCCGTGGGCACCGAACGGGCAAAAGCTGCAATACATGTACACGATGGAAGCGACCAGGGCCTGGTTTCGACATCATCAGGCCGGGAAGACCGACGAGGTCACGGGGAGATTTTTCCGTCCTCGGGAATCGGAGGAGTTCTATGACACGGTCGCGGATTTCGACAATATCACCAACCTGATCCGGTCGGAAGACCATCAGGAGAAGATCGAAGAACTGCGCAGCGCCCTGCGAGCGAAGCAGCTCGAGCTCTTTGATTCAGGCCTGCTTCCCGAAGAAATGCGCCTACGGAGGGCGAAGGAAAATGGGCTGACGATCTATGAGATGGTCCGCGACCCAGAGCTGTATCCGCTGGCGGAGTATCTCGACCTCTCCGACATGGCCCTCGCCCGCGAAACGAAGCATCTCGATCACTTCGTCGCTGCCCTCGACAGCATCGACGAGGGGCTTCGTTATTGGGCGATTTGTGGGCTGTTCCTTCTCGACTCCGCCGCCGCCCCGGCAATCGAATCGATCAAGGAAGCCCTCGCCGATGAAGCTGGCGAAGTGGCGATGATGGCGGCGTGGACAATCGACAAACTCGGGCAGCACGAAGAGGCAGATGCGGCTCTTGAGAAGCTGCGGTGGCACGAGCGCTCTGATCCTCGGCTCTATGACTGCCTGCTTCGTTGGATGGGGCGAGAAATATGGGATCCGGAGGCACCTCCCAAACCGAAGTCGAGACCGAGCAAGCCTCAGACTCCGGTGGAGGGGCTGATTACAGACTGGCTCATCACGGGGCCTTTCCCGGGCGATAAGTCCCACGGCATGGTCGAGCACTTTGCGCCAGCGCTGGAGGCGGAAACAGAATGGGTTGAGATCACAAAAGGGATCGAACCGAGCCGGATCGATCTTCAGGCAACTCTCGGGGAGCATGACAATTGCAGCGCTTTTCTGAAGACCACTGTTTATTCGCCGAAAGATCAGAGCGTCACGCTGCTCCTCCGTTGTGACGATATTGCAAGTGCGCTTCTCAATGGGGCACTTGTCGAAGGGGATCGGGTCACTCTGCGGGAAGGAGAAAACGAATTAATCGTCAAAGCGATCGATCACAAGAAAGGGTGGCGCCTGACCTGCGCGTTTCAAGAGAAGGGGGCGCCTGTCCCAGGGCTGACATTTGAGGCAAAGTGATCCGCTCGACCGCTCTGGTGATGAACTTGACCGGCTGCCGATCCACTTTTATATTGCAACACGCTGGTTCTTAAGAAGAAACCGCTCGAGTTTCTACTGGAATGGCAGGGATTCAGCTTTGAATCGACTGACACTCCGAGAGGATCTCAGCTAAGGGCCCCTAATTTAGACTGCTCAAATGAGCACAAAAATGTAAGTTCTCTTAGCGCAATATCGACTACCAGATAGCGGCGGTTTGTGCTACCGATTTCGGAATCTCAGGAGCATCCAGCCGTTCCCCATGAGCTTGTATTCAGACTACATCCAGGAAATCGAAGATCGGAAAGACGAGGGACTCAACCCGAAGCCGATCGACGACGGAAAGTTGTTGTCCGAAATCATTGATCAGATCAAGGACACCGGGCATAAGCACCGCGAGGATTCCCTCAAGTTCTTGATTTACAACTCTTTGCCTGGCACGACGAGCGCTGCCGGGGTCAAAGCCGCATTTCTCAAAGAAATCATTCTTGGTGAGTTGGAAGTCGAAGAAATTTCTCCGACCTTTGCTTTCGAGATGCTCTCTCACATGAAGGGCGGGCCTTCAGTCGGGGTGCTTTTGGATCTCGCTCTGGGAACCGATCCCCTGACCTCGAAAGAGGCGGCGGAAGTCCTCAAAACTCAGGTCTTCCTCTACGAAGCTGATACGGAGAGACTCGAGACAGCCTACAAGCAGGGCAACGAGGTCGCAGGACATATCCTCAAGAGCTACGCAGCAGCAGAATTCTTCACGAAACTGCCTGATGTCGACGAGGAGATTCAGGTGGTGACCTACATTGCTGGGGAGGGCGATATCTCCACCGATTTGCTTTCACCGGGTAATCAGGCCCACTCGCGCTCTGATCGAGAGCTGCATGGAAAATGCATGATCTCGGAGGCGGCCCAGAAAGAGATCCGAGCTCTTCAAAAAATTC
>JBCCBR010000194.1:0-6868 GCA_039033935.1 Verrucomicrobiota bacterium | reverse complement strand
CCCAAAACGCCGCTAGGCCGCGAAAATGCGAAGCACGGACCGATTTTCCCTGCAGAAGTAGCCTGTGCTACTTCAAAGGCGGAAATCGGGCCGCAACGCCACAGTTTTGCGGGCTGGAAAGTTGAGGGAGAACCTTTCATGAACGACTCAGACTACAGCAGGATGCGATCCCATGGTGAGCGCTACTTTGTAGCAAAACCGACTTTTCCCGCTCTTAAGCACACCAGCCCTGGAGTTTTTCAATCCAGCGCGGCACGTGCTCAAACGGGTCGTCCTTTTCTTCGTACTCCAACACGACGTGACCAGCATAGCCACCATCGCGGAGTAGCCCGACGACTCGCTCGAGGTCGGCGGGAACCTTTTCGTCGCCTTTTTTGAATTCGGTCTTCAGCTGCACATTCACCGCGTAGGGGACTGATGCCGCTATTTCCGGAAATGGGTCGTCGACGCGAAAGTTACCACTGTCGAGATTCACCCCGAGCCAGGGATGGTCGACCGCCTTTACGATTCGAAGCAGTGCCTCGGCAGTGCCGACGCTATCGTGATTCTCGATGCCAAGGATGATGCCTCGCGCCCCGGCGTAATCTGCCGCCTCGCGCAGGGCTTCGATCGCGTTTGCCTCAGCCTCTTCCGCCTTCATCCCTTTTGGATGAACCCCGGCAAAAACTCGAACATGAGGCGCTCCCATTACCACCGCCCGATCGACCCAGGACTGGACGTAGGCCATTTGTTCGGCTCTCTGCTCGGAGTCTTTCGGGTGGGAGAAATTATTGCCGACCGCGGTTCCAGCGACCGCCACTCCATTGATATGAGCGGTGCGGCGGCAGTTCGCGAGGTAGTCATCACTGACCTCTGGAGGGAAAAAGTAGCTCGTCAGCTCGGCACCATCGACTCCGAGCTCGGCGCAGTAGCGGATGAACCCGGGCATGTCGATCGTGCGAGCACCTTCTGCGAGAGAGCGATTGGGCTTGCCTTTCATGTAGGCGAAATTAGACCGGAACGAATAAGCAGCCAGGGCCACTCTCAACTCATCTCCCGATCGCTCGAGCGGGGCCGATTTGGCGAGGGGCGCAGCTGATGCGACCGCACCGGCCGTCAAGCTGCCTTTGATAAAGCGACGTCTTTCCATAGTGACGAAGCTAATCGACTCGCCCAAGCGATGAAAAGGGAAAAGGGAGACGTCTTGCAGCATTCGGCCAGTTTTTCCGCAGCTCTGGATGTCTCTGGTTCCGGTTGTCGGAAGTCCGAGAGACCGCCTCCGACTGCCCCCAAAACTTAGGGCCTCCTTGCGAAAAATGTTCTGCCCCGCAGGTCGCTTATCGTTGCTTTTGTTTGGCAACCTTTGTTAACTTCAAAAGGCGAGTGCATCAGCCTCGGCTGTTCTGAGCTTGAGGAACGCCCTGGTCTGCATGCTGAACATCCCTGGTCAAATCTGTCATGAAAAGAGCAACTACTTCCCTCCTGCTCGCTGCCACCTTCTTGGGTGCTTGCGCGACCTCACAGGAACGCCGCATCGAGCGAGATCCCGCTCAATTTTCGAAGCTGTCGAGCCGTCATCAGGCGCTCGTCCGAAACGGCGAAGTCCGTGAGGGAATGTCCCGCGAAGCCGTCTACTTTGCCTGGGGCAGACCCGACATCGTACGAACCGGAAGCCGGTCCGGCAAAAAAAGCGAGTCGTGGGCCTACACCCGCCTCCGCCCGACTCGCTCATTCTCGTCCAGTTATCGCTACGCAGGCTACTCCGGCTTTTATTCCCGATTCGGAGTCCACCCCTACTCCGGCTACTGTGTCGGGCCTGGCTGGAATTTCGGCGGCGGGGTCGATTACACGACTGAAATCGCTCGCACGGTCCAATTCTCGAACGGTCGCGTCGTCGCCTGGGAGCGATGAGATTATTAAGGGTGCTGGGAGCCTTCAGCCTGATCCTGGCAAGCGCTTGCCTGATTTCAGGAGTCTACGGTGCCCTTCACGACCAGATCACCTACACGATTTCCCCGGAATACTTCACCGAATTCAAATTCAAACAATTCGGGCTTGTTGGCAGCTCACTTTCGAATCGCTTGAAGTGCGCCGTTATCGGCTTTCTGGCGAGCTGGTGGGTCGGTCTCCTGATCGGATCAGCGGTTGGGATCGGAACCTGGCGCTGGAAGCCATTCCGCTCTCAGATGAGGGAAGCTCATCTCGCCTTCGTCCTGATCTTCGGCATCACGCTAACGATTGGGTTCGGCGGATTCATTTATGGCTGTTTCATCGCTTCTCATGACCGTGGCGCTTACCCTCATTGGTATTTCCCAGAGAGCGTCCTCGATGAGAAGGCCTACCTCATCGTTGGCCACATCCACAACGCGGCCTATCTCGGCGGGGCACTTGCGACCGTGCTCTGCTGCTTCTGGTTGTGGCTGCGTCATCGGCGATGGCAGAGGTCGAGATGAGAATCTGGAGCAGAAACGCCGTCGAACCGTCAAATCTCTGGCTTTGCCGACGTCTAAAGCCGAAAGAGGCTGTTGAAATAATGATCCCGCCCAGATTCGCAGCGGATTTGTTAGCTGGTGAGGAGTGTTTTTTTCTTGAGAGCCAAAGCTCTCAGGGAAAAACCACAACGAAGATCAGGCGACAAATCAGCCAGAAGATAGCGGAACGAGTTTTTCACCAGTCTCGTAACCCCGGTTGACAATCGAGCCGGGCGTTTCAAAACTGGACTGCCGGAAAACCACCCCGGCATCTTCACCAACCAACTCTCCAACACGCAAGTCAATGCCACACACACTACCTGATCTCCCTTACGCCAAGGACGCCCTCGAGCCGCACATCGATGCGACGACGATGGACATCCACCACGGCAAGCACCACGCCACCTACATCGCTAAGCTTAACGATGCTCTCGCCGGCACCGGATTGGAAGATAGGCCGATCGACGAACTCGTCAGCGATCTCGGATCTGTTCCCGAAAACATTCGCGGCGCAGTTCGCAACAACGGCGGCGGTCACGCGAATCACTCGCTTTTCTGGAGCATTCTCGGCCCCGACGGTGGCACTGCCTCCGACGAGCTGCTCGCTGCGATCGATTCAGCATTCGGCTCGATGGATGCGATGAAAGAAGAATTCAAGGCAGCCGCTCTGACCCGCTTCGGCTCCGGCTGGGCCTGGCTCGGCGTCGACAGTGATGGCGCTCTCAAGATCACCAGCACTCCAAACCAGGATACTCCTCTGATGGGCGAAGCGGCTGACACCTGCGGCTGCACCCCCATCCTCGGTCTCGACGTCTGGGAGCACGCCTACTACCTGAACTACCAGAACCGCCGTCCTGACTATGTCGACGCTTTCTGGTCAGTCGTGAACTGGTCTGCCGTTTCCGAGCTTTTCGCAGCAGCGAAGTGATCGTTTCCCAGACTCAGCCTTGCTGAGATCCGATATTTTTTTACCCAAGAAGCCGGAGATTGCTCAGTGCAGTCTCCGGCTTTTTTGTGGGTACGATTTGGGCACAGTGGTTCCTCTGATCGGCTTCCTTATCAGAACACTGCCCATTTAAACCGGCCAACCAGAGCGACAAGAAGCGGCCCCCGATCGCCGCTCTGAGGAGGGACCGGATTGAGTCAAAGCGTTGCCCAAAATCCGACAGACTGATCAGAACATTCTCAGAGCTGATAAGAAACCATACAGCCTGGTATCCTATCTGCTGCCCCGGTCTTTAGTCAAAATCGGCTATTTATCAGGAAATCCCAGTATTCAGGATACCTGAACTGAATTAGCTGCGAAAGAGTGCAAGTAATCGTTAATATCTCACGCCGAAAAAGAGAAAAATATTGATCAACCACAACATATTGTGTATCGTATCGAAGAGGCACCCAGATATTGGGGGTCCCGGAACCGCGAGAAGTTCACCGCTTCTTCTCATCTTTTTAACAGGATCCTCACATCTTTTGCTAATTCCACCCCAGAAAACTGTCTTTCGAGCCTTTAGTTCAAAACACTGAACCAATTTCAGGGTGCTTTCCGCAGCCCTTCTTAATTTTGCGATACACAAAATCTAAAATTCAATAAACCTGAACCTAATCACCAACCAACCGCACATGGAAAAGACGTTCAAAATCGGAGATCGCGAGTTCGTCCTCGATCAAGAAAAAGCAGAGGCAGCTTTCGCCGCCAAGAGCATCATCAACGGTCGTCAGTCAGAAGCATTTAATCTGCTGCCGTTGAAATATCAGTGGGCCTACGATCTCTACCGGACGATGAAGGCCAACCCCTGGGAGCCGGAAGATATTCAGATGCAGAAGGATATCGAGCAGTGGCAGGGCAGCGAGTTGTCCGATGGAGAGCGCTGGATCATCCGCATGGGGATGGGGTATTTTTCAGCTGCTGAGGGCATTGTCGGAGACAACATCCTCCACGTCGTTCGTGAGGTCGTCACCGCTCCTGAGCTGAAACTGGTGCTGGGGCGCCATGCTCATGAGGAGAATATCCACGCCGACAGCCTGCTTTACATGATCAGTTCGCTCGGAATCAACCCGCACGAGTGCGAAGCGATGTTCGAGCAGATTCCTACAATCAAAGCAAAAAATGAGTTCGTCACCCGCACCTCCCATGATTTGCGCCGCGATGTCGATCTGACCGATCCAGCTAACAAGCGGGCTCTGGCTAAGAATATCTTTGTTTTCGGGCAATGCATGGAAGGGACTCAGTTTTACGGCTTGTTTGGAATGATTCTGAGCCTCTACCGCCAGAACAAATTCCCGGGCATCGGGCAGATGTTCCGTTACACGCTTCGCGACGAATCCAACCACATCGAGGTTTTCCGCAACCTCTTCATGGATCTCATCAGCGAAAACATGGAGATCTGGACCCCAGATTTCAAAACTGAGCTGGTCGACACCATGAAGGAAGCGGTTCGGCTCGAGAAGGAATTCATTCGCGACTGCCTCCCCGTCAGTTCGGTCGGTCTCAGCGCGGATGAGTTCTGCCAATACATCGATTTCATCGCTGACCGACGTCTCGAAGGCATTGGTTTGAACCCGCTCAACCCGGGGATCCGCAATCCTTTTCCCTGGCTTGCCGAGACCATGGATATCAAGAAAGAAGCCAACTTCTTCGAGCAGAGGGTTACCGAATACCAGAAGGCAAGTGCCCTCGCTACCGTCGACGACGACGAACTTTGATCGCATCTAACAGGGTTAGGTCCTCGACCTAACCCTGTTAAGTCCGACACCCAATAGGGTTAAGTCCCCCACCTAACCCTATCAAATCCAACACCTAACAGGGTCAAGCGACCAACCAAACAGACTCTCCGGCAAATGCCGCGCAGCGGCACCCATCCCCGACTTTTCACCTTTTACGTTCCACCTTTCACCGCCGCCTCGCGGCCCCTTCCGCATGATTGACCAGACTTACATCGAACAAGACATGGAGCTTCAACGCTGCGCCGCAACGCCGCAGGAGATGAAGCCTCGATTCGACTGGAGCGACCTCACCTACTCCAGCGAAACACCCGCGCCCCGCATCCTTGTCGAGGCGAACGACGAACGATCCGATCTCAGTATCGAGGAAATTGCTGAGACGGTCGGCAAGGCGATCACCGATCTGGCCCTCTCACGGAATCAGGAGGATATCTACAACGATGCCAATCGCCAGCTTGTCGCCGGCATCGTGAAAGCCGTTACCGAAACGCTCGCGCAGCGAGCTCAGGGCGAGGATGGGGAGGCTCCCATGCTGCTCTCCTCAGATGATCTCTCTGATGTCATCGAGCAGGCACTCGTGAAGCAGAACGCGCACGAAGTCGCGAAGAGTCTGCTCATCCGCAAAAAAGCGGCCGATGCGCGACGCAGCGTCAACCTCACCGATGACAATCGCCCGGTCTGTCGGGTGGTTCGCCGAAATGGCGAAGTCGTTGCCTGGAACCCGAATAAGATCGAAATTGCGGTTCGCAGCGCATTCCTGTCGCTTGGGATGGACTCAACGCCCGCCCGCGGGGTCGCGAATGCTCTGACTGAGCGATTTTCCAAGACCGGGCAGGAATTCATCCGCATCGAAGACCTCCAGGATCGCGTCCAGGAAGAATTGATGCGACAGGGCCACTACAAGGTTGCGGAGGCCTACATCCTCTACCGAGCGCACCGCAACAATCAACGCCAGAGCGAGCCGGATCAACAACCCGCCACTGACGACGCCAATCAGGAGTCGCTCATCATGGTGACTCGGCCTGACGGGTCGAGTGATCTCTGGGATGGCACCGATCTCCGCCAGCGGATTGCGTTTGCCACCACCGGTCTCGACCTCTGCCTTAGTCCGAGCGAGATCGAGCAGGAACTGCGACGCGCCTTCTACTCGGAAATGACCGAGGAAGATCTCAAAAAGACCATCATTCTCAATGCGAAAAGTCTCATCGAGAAAGATGGCGACTTCGCCAAACTCGCGGGCCGAATCCTCCTCACCTACATCTACGAAGAGGTGCTCGACTGGTCAATCACACGAGACGGAGTGAGTCGCCTGACTGATTTCCATCGCAGCGCTTTTAAGGCCAATCTTCATCGCGGCGTCGAGATCGAGCGGATCCACCCCCGCCTCCTCGATTACAACCTCGACAAGCTCGCCGACGCCATCAATCCGGCGGCAGACCTCGATTTTGACTACCTCGGGATCCAGACCCTTTACGATCGTTACCTCATCGTCGATAAGACAGACGAAAATCGTCACCGCCGGATCGAGACACCACAGCTCTTCTGGATGCGGGTCGCGATGGGTCTGATGGTTGGTGAGGAGGACTATCAGGAGGAGAAAATCATCGACCTCTACAGCCTATACGCGAGCCGTCGCTTTTGCTCATCGACGCCCACTTTGTTTAACAGCGGCACCATGCACAGCCAGCTATCGAGCT
>JBCCBR010000193.1:0-6889 GCA_039033935.1 Verrucomicrobiota bacterium | reverse complement strand
TTTGCGAATTTCAAATCGACCCGGCATGAAGACGAGCACGTGCCCACCCGGATCAGACTCGTTGAGCTGGGCTCGCAACGCTCGAGCAGTGAGATCCCAGACTTCGTCGCGGTGACGCTCCCGTGCCGGATGGTAGCGGGTCTCTACGGGGAAGGTTCGGCCTTCGCTTTGGAGATGGCGAGCAGTCGGGCCGAGGTAGCGAATCAGCGCATCGATCTCCAGAGTCGCCGACATTACGACCAGTTTCAGATCGGGGCGACTTGTTTCCTGGACCTCAAGTGCGCGCGCGAGGCTGATATCGCCAAAGAAGTGGCGCTCATGAAACTCGTCCAGCACCACCGCAGCTATCCCCTCAAGATTCGGATTCGAGATTAGCCAGCGAATCAGAATGCCTTCGGTGATGAAACGGATCCGAGTCCGTGCAGAACTGCGATTTTCGAAACGCACCTGAAACCCGACCTCATCGCCGAGCTTCCCGCGGCGTTCTTTTGCGACCCGTGTCGCCAACATCCGGGCGGCGAGACGACGCGGTTGCAGGACGATAATCTCACCGTCACCGATCGTCTCACTGTCTGCCAGGTATTGGGGAATCTGAGTCGATTTTCCGGAACCGGTCGGAGCCTCGACCACGATTCGAGCGCAATCGCCGACCAGTGATTTCTCCAGCGAGGCTCGAAGCTCAACGATGGGGAGATTACCACCCATAGCTACAGCTGATATAGCAAACCCGCCCAGATTCGGAACTGATTTGGCGGCTGGCCAGGCTTGGTTTTTCTTGCTAGCCAGAGCTCTCAGAAACAACTGAGTCTTGTATGACTCACCAGAGAATCAGTCACCCGAACTGGGGCGCGTCATTTTAAATTCGCCAACAGCCCCTTGGTCATCGCTGTAGGTCGCATCAAAACGATTTTTGGTGATGGTGCCATCATGCCTGAATGAGCCGAAGATTCCGAGATTCTCTTCGCCCGTCACCTTCCAACGGCTGCCCGAGCGCGTGACCGGATAGGTCACCGGGAATGTCCCGGAAAACCCACCCAACCAGGTGGCATGATAGCGAAACTTGTAGTCTCCGTCACTTGTTCCGTCCGGCGTCACAATAGCGCGGAGGTCACCCGAGTGACCATTCGAAGTGGTCGTCCAAGTGCCGCTCCAGGGGCCGTTGGGAGCTTCCACTCCTCCAGCTTCATAATCGGCAACCGCTTTTCGCCAGTCCCGCTCAAAGCTGGAGCACGCGGTGAAGGTCAAAGCGATGGCGATGAAGAGAAGAGGAAGTGGCAGCGTTTTCATGTTCGGCTGGTGAGAGTGTGGAGCCAGAATCAGTCGGTGTCGACTGCCGAGATAAGGATTCAATTCTCACGGCATGTCGAAAGATTCGCTCCGTTCGCAATGCGAGCGGGCGAGTTCTGGCGGTGGGTATTCCCAGGCTTCCTCGTTGGAACGACCGCAGCTCTTTTTTCCGTACAAAGTATGAAACCTGCAAACACTCACTCCCGCTCAAGTACACCGCTCACAACCATCCACTGCTCGGCCAGATTGGGCCAACTGCGGATCGCCTCGTCGGTGTTGGCCAGTCCGAAACCGTGGCCGCCTTTCGCAAAGACGTGCAGTTCACAGGGTCGGTCGTTTCGTCTCATCTCGATGTAGAGTCGGGCAGCTCCTTCGGCCCACTTGCTATCATCGTGTGCCATGACAATGAAACACGGTGGTGTCGACTCAGAAATCTGAATCTCAGGCGAGAGCGAGTCAGGATCAGATTCGTCCAACTGGTAGGCCGGGTAGACCAGCACGCCAAAATCCGGCACGCAGTCGATCTCATCTGCCTCATCCATTTTGCGGTAGGTGCGGCTGCCATCTGAGGTAACTGCCATGGTAGCGAGGTGACCTCCGGCGGAGAATCCGAGGACGCCGATTCGATCTGGATTCACCTTCCAAGCCTCGGCTGATTGCCTAACCAAACTAATTGAGCGCTGCAGGTCTTGCAATGGGGCATGGTGTTTTTCGATGCCTTCCCGGCGGGGAACACGATATTTTAGTAGTCCTGCGGAGATTCCGATGGAGTTGAGCCACTCACAGACCTCGCTCCCCTCATGAGAAGAGGCCAGGATATGGTAGCCACCACCCGGACAGACCAGAACGGCGGTGCCAGTTGGGTTTTCGGCGGGATACCAGGTAAGAGTCGGAACTGAAACGTTCGATAAAATGTCGATCTGGTAGGGGCCCTTTTTCTCGACCGACTCCTTGGGGAGTTTCAAACCATCATCGCCGGGCGCTCCGTCTGGCCAGAGAATTATGGGATCGAGCGGATCGGCTTGGACTTCGAGGTGTGGGGCGAAAAGCAGAATCAAGGCTGGCAGCAGACGTGTCATGTGGAGAGAGTCTGCCGATCGAAGACGCAGTTGGCGAGCGCGTGATTGAGATTTTCGATGGCCTGCGCCTCATGGGCAGCTGAGACCGTGACTCGGAGCCGTGCGGTCCCACGCGGAACCGTCGGGTAACGGATCGCAGGCACCAGAAATCCGCTTGCGCGCAAATCGTTGGAAGCGGCAAGCGTTGGTTCATTTTCTCCAATCACAAGAGGAGCAATCGGGCTGATTCCAGGGATCTCGAGAAGCTGGCGATTCGAATGTAGCTTGTCACGGAGCTTGTCGCCTTCCTCCGAATCGACGAGTTCAAGACTTTTTGACAGGGTCGCCGCAATAGCGGGAGGCGGTGCGGTGGAGTAGATGAAAGAGCGAGCGCGATTGATGAGCAGATCGATCACAGGCTTCGATGCACAGAGATATCCACCCGAAACGCCGGCTGCTTTGCTGAAAGTCCCCATTTGCAGCTCGACGCGACTATCGATATCGCATTCCGCGGCGAGACCTCGGCCGCGAGGTCCCAGCAGCCCAAAAGCATGTGCTTCATCGAGAAGCAGACTGGCGCCAAAGCGATCCTTTAGCTCGAAGATTTCGCGGAGCGGAGCCCGATCTCCGTCCATGCTGAAGATCGATTCAGTCACGATCAGAATAGTGGTTTCGGCGGAGAATTTCTGGCGAGCCCATTTCAAATGGCGCTCAAGCCGATCGAGATCATTGTGAGGAAACACCCTCATCTTGGCCCCACTGAGACGGGCACCATCAATGAGGCAGGCGTGAGCGAGCTTGTCGAGAATGACGACGTCGTCCTTACCGCAGACCGCTGGAATGACACCGGTCGCGACGGCAAAACCAGAGCTGAAGGTGAGAGCTGCCTCCGTCCTTTTGAACTCGGCGAGCGCTGCTTCGAGCTGATGGTGGGGCGCGAGGCTGCCGCACACCAAGCGCGAAGCACCAGCTCCGACTCCGAATTCTCTCACCGCCGCGGCTGAGGCCTCGATCAGCGCAGGGTGCTGCGATAGCCCGAGGTAATCATTCGATGAAAAGTTGGCGAGCCTTTCGCCGCGCTCATTCGTTATCTCCGGGCCCTGGCTGCTTTCGATGCGGCGGAGATCTCGTCTCAGCCCGAGCGCTTCCAATTCCGCGAGGGTGCTTTCTGGAGACGGCATCGATCGAAATTGCTCGATTCAGCGACCAGGCGTGCCACCCGCCGTGCGTGCTTCCGCTGGTTCGCCATCGAGAAACTCAGTTGCATTGAGGAGATCGACTGCCTGAAGTAAGGCTCTGTCCTGCGGCGGCGGGCTGTCCCATGGGGTTGGCTTATCAGCGCTGCGGAGAATGTAGTAGTCGAGCTCTGGGTCAGTGCCAGCGACCAGCGCTGCTTCGTTGCGTCGAGGTCGTTCCCGCAGGTAGAGATGGCTCGCAAGAGTCTCACCGCCATCGGTGCGCCGAAACAGCGCTCGCTTGGTGACGCGAGGGACAGGTGTGAGAATGTCAGGCTCGATCCCGACCTGGAACAATGAGGAGTCGTCCTCCAGCACGACCTCGGCGACGGCATACCGTAGCACCTGGCTTTCCCCGATCGGCACATCCCGATACTCGACGGTGAGTCCCGGCGTTTTGGTTCCGATGATCAGGCAGCGATTCTCTCGCTTTAGCACAGCTGCGATGATCTCGCCGACATTTCCGGTTTCATCATCGACCAGCAGAATGAGGTTTCCGAACCAGGAGCTATCAGTTGGTTGAGACAGAAACAGAGTCGGCTGCTCCTGATCGGGACGCCGAATTTTAAACAGCAACTCGTTGGGTGGACGAAAGCGGCTCAGGATTTGCGCGGCGATCGAAAAGGCGGCCTGGGATTGAGGCGAACGCAGATCGATGATCAGCGTCTCGACATTCTCATCCTGGCCAAAGTCAGAGATAGCCTGATCGAGACGATTGACGCCGTTTTCGTTGAATCGTCCGAAGCGGACATATCCAGTGGTCTCATTGACGGCCTCGGAGAAGAACTTGAAAGGAGAGTTCCGTGCGGCTCGTTCTTCCTCGTTCAGGAGCATCGCACCGAACTCGAGACGCGTCAGCAAACCCTGCAGGGCGGCCCGATTGATCTCAAGTGGATCGAGCCGATCCCGATCGATGTAATCACGGGTCAGTAGGCGAAACGCCTCCTGAAGCTGCCCTTGGTCAAGGTCGTTGACCTGATCGGCAAACGCGCGGGGCGCCGCTTTGCCAGGAATCGGGGGAGGGACCGGAGTTTCGTCAGCCCAAACGAGACTGCCGAGAGTGGCTACAGCGCAGCAGGTGATGAGTCGAACGAGTCGAAGCATCGTTCATGTTAGCGTATCCCGATCGAGGTTCAACGCCTCGGTCACGGCATCTTGCCACGACCATTTGTGATGGTGGCGAATCGCTTCGGCAAGATCTGCCCCGGAAGCAGCGATTGCTTTCTCAAGATCGGACCCCAAAGCGAGTCGTGTAGCGATCAGAGAGGAAAGCGTGCACCCAGTGCCATGAAGGTCGGGGCCCTCAACCCGAGGCCGGCGGAATTCAGAAAGTCTTCCGTCGATCGCCGCCCGATCGACAATGGTGGTGCCGTCTGCGACATGACCGCCGGTGAGTAGAAGAGCCGTTCTGGACGAAGCCGCTTGGTTCAATAAAAGCTGATCGAGATCTTTAGTTGGGGCTTGTCCGCTGTGTTGGCAGAGCACTTCCAGTTCTGAAAGGTTTGGCGTCACCAGAGTTGCCAGTGGAATGAGCTCGCGACAGATTTTTTCGACACCGTGTTCATCCAGCAGTTCCGCTCCGGCGCTTGCCTTGAAAACGGGATCGACGACCAGGGGAACCCCGCGATTTTTCTCGCGCCACTGACAGACCGCATCGACGTGGGCTCCGGTTGCGAGCATGCCGGTCTTTGCAGCGGCTATTGGATAGTGGGCGGTGACTTGTTCGAGCTGGGCGACAAAGCTCTCGATCGAAACAGGTTCAATCGCACCCACCGATCCGGGAGCTTCCGCGACAATGGCGCTGACAACCGTGGTGGCGTAGCCGCCTGCAAAGTGAATCGCTTTCAGATCCGCCTGAATGCCGGCTCCGGCCGAGCAGTCGGAGCCAGCGATTGACAAGATGACGGGGCGAGGATGAGGCATCGATTAGACGATCGTAGCTTGCCAGCGATGGTCGCCGGGTGCAAATACCGCCATGCCCGAACTCCCAAGCTACCCGAAATCCATTTTTGGCGAGCGTCTCACTGAGCATGCCGGGATCACCCAACTAATGGACGACCTCGGGGAAGCACTCACGCTTGGGAAGGATCGATTGATCATGATGGGTGGTGGAAACCCCGCTCACATCCCGGAAGTCGAGGCCCTCTGGCGGGAGCGAATCGAGGAGATGAACGGGGCAGACGGTTCTGCTTCTGAGTGGGATGCAGTCCTCGGAGACTACGATCAACCTGCTGGCAGCCCCGCTTTTCGGGAGACCCTCGCTGCCTTTTTGAAGCGGACCTACGGCTGGCCAGTGACTGCCGATCACATTGCGATCACCGCAGGTGGTCAGACGGCTTTCTTTTTTCTGCTCAATCGTTTCGCAGGACGCTTCGCCGATGGCAGTGAGCGCCGCATCCTGCTTCCCTTGGTGCCCGAATACATTGGTTATGCTGACCAGGGGGTGAGCGACGCTTCCTTGTTTGAGAGCCGTCGTCCAATCATTGAGAAAGTGGGTGAGCGGGAATTCAAATACCGGGTCGATTTTGACGCGCTTGAGGTCAGTGAATCGCACGCCGCCATTGCGGTGTCCCGGCCAACCAACCCGAGTAGCAACGTGCTGACCGACGGTGAGATGGAGCGACTCCGCACAATCGCGAGGGAAGCTGGAATTCCCCTGATCATCGACAACGCCTACGGCCTTCCCTTTCCCGGGGTGATTTTTGATTCGGCAGAATTGTTCTGGGACGAAGGCGTCATCCTCACCATGAGCTTGAGCAAACTGGGGCTGCCGGGCACACGAACCGGAATCGTGGTGGCTCGGCCGGATTTGATTACAGAAATGCGATCAATGACTGCGATTGTTGGTCTCGCCAATGGGAACGTGGGGCAGGCTCTGGCGAGACCCTTGATTGAATCGGGCGAAATCGTGCCTCTGGTCGACGAGGTGATCAGGCCATTTTACCGAAAGCGTTCCGAGGCAGCCATGAAGCTGGTAGAGCAGTTTCTCCCTAGCGACATTCCCTGGCGAGTCCATCGTAGTGAAGGTGCCTTTTTTCTCTGGTTCTGGTTTGAGGGCTTACCTATTTCCAGCCAGGAGCTCTACGAACGGCTTCGGGATGCCGGTCTCATCGCGGTGCCGGGGGACTACTTCTTTTTTGGCCTCGACACCGATGATTGGGATCACGCACGCCAGTGCCTCAGGATCAGTATCGGACAGCCGATCGAGGTGCTGGAGCGCGGATTTCAGATTCTGGGATCGGTGATTGGAGAGGTGTATCGCTGAGTGGGAAATGCTACCAGATCCAAGACTTCAGATGCTTCCAAAGG
>JBCCBR010000192.1:0-6924 GCA_039033935.1 Verrucomicrobiota bacterium | reverse complement strand
GAAGCCGCGAACCCTCACTGAGTCGATTGGTTCAGAGGAGCTGGTGCGCCGGGGGATAGCCTGCGGGCTTTGCGAGAAATATCTCTTCTCCAACTTTGTTGTCGGGGAGAACAGCGAACTTGCGGTCGCTTCCGCGAAAGCGGTCGCAGATAAACCCGGGCGGACCTATCAACCATTGTTCTTCCACTCTGGGTGCGGACTCGGCAAGACTCATCTGCTGCACGCGATCGGGTGGGAGTCGCTTCGGCAGCGACCGAAGTCGAAGATCATTTTCGTCTCTGCGGAGGAGTTCTCGAACGACTACATCACCGCGATCCGGGAAGGTGGCCTCGTCAAATTCCGGAAAAAGTATCGGGAGGCGGATTTACTGCTGATCGACGATGTCCAATTTCTCGGGAGTAAAGAGGGCCTTCAGAAGGAGTTCTTTCACACCTTCAACAGCCTCTCAGAAAAGCGGAAGCAAATCGTGTTGGCGAGCGATTGTCCGGCGAGTGAGATCAACATGCTGGAAGACCGCCTCGTATCCCGCTTTCAGTGGGGATTGTCGGCTGAGATCTTGCGACCCGGTGCTGAGACACGGAACGCGATCCTCCGGAAAAAGCGCGACGATTGGGAGATCGATGTTTCCGACGATGTCATCTCGGTGATCGTTTCTCACGTTCGGGGAAATGTTCGCCTGCTCGAGGGGGCCCTCATCCGAATCGGGATGGTGGCGATGATGAACGACGCTCCGGTGCTACCGGAAAACGTCCTCACCAACATCGCAGACATGGTCGATGTTGAGCAGACTCGTCAGATCAGCTTTGATGAGATCAAGCTGGTCGTCTGCGAGCACTACGACATCGAGATGAAGGAACTCGAAAGCAAAAAGCGCACCCAGCGGATCGCCGAGGGTCGCCAGGTCGCAATGTATCTGATGCGCGATCTGACCGAATCTTCCCTAGTCGAGGTTGCCTCCAGCTTCGGTAAAGACCACGGGACCGTGATCTACGCGGTCAAAAAGATCAAAGCACGGATGGCGAGTTCTTCCGCCTTCAAGAGCCAGGTCGAGCTGCTGAAGCGCCGTCTGCTCAAAGGCGGGACCAATCCTCGTTCGGGCAAGTCGGGGACAAATCCTATGGGTGGCGTCGGCGGCATGGGCGGCTATTCTGACGCTCAGCAGGACGGTCTTTCCTTTGACCCTGATGGTGGGGGCGGGGCCTGGGATTCCTGAATTGCCCTTCGCCTGAGAAGGTGCGGTTGCTTGGTTTGACGGTTTAATATCCGGCTCGCCTTCAAAAATGCGGGAGCTGATGGTGGACAGGCCATCAATTCACGTTCAAACTCCCACCGCCCCTCAAGGTTGGGCGAGATTTGCTATTCGCTATGAAGTTCCAGATCGAGAAAGACGTCTTTCAGGAAGCTCTCACGACGGTTCAGAACGTCGTCAGCACAAGGACGACGCTGCCGATCTTGTCGAACGTCATGATCGAGGCCGATGAACTTGGGCTTCAGCTCTCGACCACGGACCTGGATGTCACGATCACGAAGCGAGTCCCCGCCAAGGTTGCGGAGGTCGGGGCAACGACGCTCCCGGCCCGCCGGCTCGCCAGTATCGTGAGGGAACTGGCGGTCTCAGACATTGAATTTGAAGTCGATCCGGAGCACACCGCGACGGTTCGGTCGGGTCAGAGCTTTTTCCGCATTCTTGGACTCGCTCCGAGCGAATTCCCGGTTTTGGGGGAGTTTGAGAACCCCCGGCAGTTCACGATCGATCAGAAACTGCTGAAAGAGGCCCTGCGCAAGACTGCCTATGCGATCTCGACTGATGAGACTCGCTATGTCCTAAACGGTGTCAACTGCCTCATCGGCGAAGGCATGCTCACTCTGGTGGCGACCGATGGTCGGCGCCTCGCCATGGTCGAGCAGGATCTGGAAATGCCGGATGCCGGAGAGACCGCCGTGATTATCCCCACGAAAGCAGTCAACGAACTGCAGCGATCCTTGTCTGATGAGGGCTCGATGAAGGTGGCGCTAACGGCAAATCAGGCAAGTTTTGAACTGAACGACAGCTTGCTGGTGACCAAGCTGATCGAGGGCAATTATCCGAATTTCCGCCAAGTCATTCCGGGAGAAGCGCTCCACCGGATCGTGATTGAGCGAGAGATCTTTCTTGATGCGGTAAAGCGCGTCTCTCTGCTGGCCAACGAGAAGACCAACTCGATCAAATTCATTTTTGACGATAATAAGCTTTCCCTCTCGGCAAACTCGCCCGAGGTCGGCGAAGCAGAGGAGACAATCGACGTCCGCTATGAAGGACCGCGGATGGTGGTCGCCTACAATCCAGAATTCGTGATGGCCCCGCTGCGGAATCTCGATCAGGACGAAGTATTTCTCGATCTCATCGACGAAGGGAGCCCCGGCGTTTTGAAGATCGACGAGCCGTTTCTCTATGTGATCATGCCAATGCGTGTCGCTGCGA
Organism: Verrucomicrobiota bacterium; assembly: GCA_039033935.1. Taxonomy (GTDB): domain Bacteria; phylum Verrucomicrobiota; class Verrucomicrobiia; order Verrucomicrobiales; family DEV007; genus Arctic95D-9. Next base: position 4,463 of record JBCCBR010000192.1, on the reverse strand, counting down.
CTTAGTCGAGGCGTAGCCGCGCATGCAAAAGCGGGGCGGAGGGGAAAGCGATCGGACGGTGTCACTGGCCCCCTTTTTGCAAAGGCGGCTACCCAGCATTGACGTGTCGGGTGGCCGCGCTTGCAAAAGCGGGGCAGAGGGAAGGCGATCGGACGGTGTCACTGGCCCCCTTTTTGCAAAGACGGCTACACTGCCTTGGCTATCGTGTAGCCGCGCTTGCAAAAGCGGGGCAGGGGGTGGCGACCGGTCAAGCAGAGAGCGGTCGCATTTTGGGCAAAGGCGAATCCAAATCCAGTAGCACAGCGCCGGACTTCCCTCACCGAAACTGGAGATTATTCACATCGAGCGCTCCGGGTGCGATCACAGATCCGCGCCGCTCTGGTATGATCACCCGATTACCTGTCGCCTCGCTGATGCTGGTGGGAGGGGAGGCTGGAGGTGAAGACGTCACCGGTCCAGTTCGAGGAGTCGGCCCTGTCTGAGCGATCACCGGAGGGGGCAGGGGAGCTTCGAGGCCATTAGGCTGAGGGGCGTCTGCGAGGTTCGGGATGCGATCCTCAAAAAGATCCGGCAAGGCGACGATTGGGGCTTCCGCCTCTGATGGATTGCCACCGGTCACACTTGACTCGACCAGCGCAACAGACCCACCTGACGCGAGAGACCTGTCCGGCGAGTCGGAGGGTAGAGTGCGCACCGGCGGCGGTTTCGGCATGGCCAGAGTCTGGCCATCGGCACCGACCAATCTCTGCCACACCCCCTGGTAGCGCTGCGTGCCATCGGGGCGTTGAAACGACTGGCTGTGGACTAACTGGAACCCTTCGCGGAGGAAAAGATCGATACTCTGCTCGAATTGCATCTGGGTCTGGTTGATCCGGTATTTCCACTGGTAGGCGCTGATATCAGGGATGGCGTCGATGACGATCCGGTATTCGTGGGTGCCATCCTGCCACCGTCCCTCGGCTGCGAGGATCCAGTGCCCTCTGTCCCAGAAGCTTTTATCAAAACCGGCGTTGCGGATTTTGATGTAGCTGTCGAGCTCAGCGACACTCATCCACGAAGTGAAAGCAGCTTCCGGCACACCTGAATCGATGAGTCGACCGTGTCCCGGATTACTCTCGCCGGAAGCCGCCGGCAATGAGTCTTGCGGTGCCGAGTCGACTGAAACCGTTTCGAGCTCCGGTATTGACTCATCCGGCAGACTGAACTGCTCCCGAGGAAAAGCACCCTGTGGGGTGGAGTCGGACCCAGTTACGGTGGGAGTTGCTTCACTCTCGCCAGCAAGCTCGACCTTGGTCGCGTTCGGATCGCCCATCAGGAAGAGGCACAGCAGTCCGATCATCAAGAGCCCGATCGCAATCGGTATCACATAAGTCGGGGCCTTCCGCTCACCGCGATAGGAGACTTTGATGCCGGACATGGGGCCAAGAGCACTCATTTACGGTAGACGAATCAATAAGGAAAATCAGGTGTCTCTTCTGGTTGCAGCATAAGCCAAATCAAGAACGAGGCGACACTCTTATTTGCCGCTTCAGACAGAAAAGGCGACAGGGTCCTCAGATAATTTATATAAAAACCATAAATACAATTTGAATTAAAATTGAAGCTGGGCGATATTTTAGGTTTCTTCAGGAAACGAGATGAATTTCGCGTCGTTCCAGTTTTTTGCCTTCCTCGGGATCGTTTACCTGCTTTACCGCTTGCTGCCGCATCGTGGGCAAAATTTTCTCTTGCTGGGTGCGAGTTACTTTTTCTACGGGTGTTGGGACTGGCGGTTTCTTGGTCTGATTGTGCTTTCAACGATCGTCGATTTCGTCGTCGGGCAGCAGCTTCATCGAACCGAGTCGGCTCGTCGGCGTAAAACCTGGCTCTTGGTGTCTCTGGTCACCAACCTCGGGCTGCTCGCGGTTTTCAAATACTTCAATTTCTTTGCCGACTCCGCCCAGGAGATGCTCGGAACGCTGGGATGGGAGGTCGACTGGCGCTTGCTCCAGATCGTGCTGCCAGTCGGAATCTCCTTCTACACATTCCAGACGCTGAGCTACACGATTGATATTTATCGGAGAAAGCTCGAGCCGGTCAAAAGCCTTCCCGATTTCGCGCTTTTTGTCGCTTTCTTCCCGCAGCTGGTCGCAGGACCGATCGAGCGAGCGGCCGTCTTCTTGCCCCAGGTCGCGAAGCCGCGGAAAGTTAACTTTTCGCAAAGCGCGGATGGGCTTTATCTGATTCTCTTTGGGCTCTTTAAGAAGGTCGTGATTGCTGACGGGATAGCTCCTTCGGTCGATGCGGTTTATGGAGCTCCCGGGCCCTATGCGACGCTCGATGTGGTGCTGGCGACCTGGCTGTTTGCGATTCAGATCTATTGCGACTTTTCGGCCTACTCCGATATCGCGCGAGGAGTTTCGAAGCTCCTCGGATTCGAGTTGATGGTGAACTTCCGCTTTCCGTTTTTCTCGACCAATCCGCAGGAGTTCTGGCGACGCTGGCACATCTCTCTCTCGAGTTGGTTGCGCGATTACCTTTACATCCCGCTTGGAGGGAGCCGCGGTGGGAATGCGATGCTCTACCGCAACCTGATGCTGACGATGGTCCTTGGCGGGCTCTGGCATGGGGCGGCCTGGAATTTTGTGCTTTGGGGATTCTTCCAGGGGGGCATCCTCTGTCTGCATCGCCTCATAGTCGGTGCCAAGCCCGAGCTTAAGCCCGTCGAGAGTGTCTTCGATGCCTTGGTTCACTTCGCCAAAGTGGTGCTCTTTTTTCAAGTGGTCTGCTACGGCTGGCTGCTCTTCCGCGCCGAGTCTCTCGGCCAGGTCATCGATCTTTCCGCTGCGGTGTTTTGGAGCTGGGACTGGTCTATGCCCGGCCTTCCGACTCCCCCACTCGCCGCCTTGATTGGGGTGCCGCTGCTGGTCATCTTCGATTTTCTGCAAAGCCGCTCGCGGAGCGAAAATTTCGACCAGCCCTTCTTCTCCCGCTGGCCGGAGTTCTGCCGATCGGCAGTTTACTCGCTCCTGCTGCTCACCCTCCTGATGGGTCTAGCCAATGAACGCTCCGCTTTCATCTACTTCCAATTCTGAGGAAAATCGCTTCTCCGTAGCTCGACTCTTTCGCCTCGCGGTCTGGATGATGGTGTGGCTCGCGCTCGGTGATTTTGCGATCCAGAAACTGTTTCCGCCTCAGGGCGGGGGAGTCGGCGTTGCCAAATTCGCCCGCTACTTCGATTACGGGCGCTCCACCGAGGGCAAGCTGTCGACTCTAGTGGACCCGCGCGGGAGTGACCTCGATGACCCGATCATCAAGGCTGGCTGGCTCGAGCCAACTGTTTGGGCATCGCTGCCAACACAGCCCGAACAAGGCGATGAACTCCTCGTCGCGGGCTACGGGATGTCTTTTAACAATCAACTCTGCGAAGCGGCCGCCGACCTTCACGGGAAAATGACGCTGAGACTGATCGCGGGCCCGGCTGCTCCGCCGAGCCACAGCTATCGCGCCTGGGAACTCGACGAGGCCGGGGGCGAGGCCGATGTCGCCGTATTCGGGGTGCTGGCCTCTTCTGTGAAGCGGATGCGGAATCTCTCAGGGCTGACCTGGACCTATGAGCATCCTGCTCCATTTACCTACCCGATCTATCGGCTCGAGCACGATGGCCTTGAGCGGATCGATCCGCTAATCCGCACCGAAACCGATTTCCGCGAGGCATTTCTGGAGCGGAATCTCAAATGGCATCGGTTCAGTGTGCAGATGCGTCGTCACGACGACAGCTTTCGCAGTGCGATCTTCTTCGGCTCTCCTGCCGATCAGTCTGCGATCGTGCGCCTCACGCGGCGGGCCTATGCGGTGAAGGTGGATGAAAAAGCCGAGCGAGGTTTGCGCCTACCCAAGGCTGGCTTCGACCCCGCCAGCGAAGAGATGCAAGTGCTGGCACGGCTCATCGGGGCATTTGCAGAAGGTTCTCGGGCTCGCGGCCAGCTTCCGGTGGTCGCGCTCTATGAAGATCGTGGGTATCACGGGCAGCTCAAGCGCGCCCTGGAGCAACCGCTCGCTGAGAGCAGCGTCTCTGTGCTCGCGTCGAGTGATTGGATTGCCGAGGGCGACCTCACTGCCTTTGTTGGTGATGGGCACTTCACTCCGGAAGTGAATCACTTGCTCGCTGGGCGACTGCTCGAAATTATCGAACAAGATGGCCGCGATGTTCTGGCTGACGTTGGAGAGTAACGGTTGCGACAAAGCATAGCCGTCCCCGGCTGTTCCACGGAGCCACCCTCCGATCCCAAGACTACTCTTGATCTTACTCGTGATCTTGATCTTGCTCCCCTCCGAAGCGCATCATCGCAGGCCAGAGGCCTACGCTCCGTTTTAGCCGTCCCACGGGGCCTAATGTGGTTCATCACTCCATCCGGCGTCAAAGAGACCGTTGAAAAACTCCTTCCGCAGTCTTCTTGCTGATTTATCGCCTGGACTTCGTT
>JBCCBR010000191.1:0-6932 GCA_039033935.1 Verrucomicrobiota bacterium | reverse complement strand
TCCCCCCTGACTTAGAGTTGCCCCGAGAATAAAAACGCGACTGGAGCGCCAAAGGTCTCAGCCGACGGTCTTGATCTGACACCCGATCAGGCGCTGGAGATTCCGGGTCTCGACAAATCGCTGACCCTGAGAGCAAATGCGCGCTTCACGATTTCTCTTTGGGTCCGACCGCGCTCGCTCGACGACTCGGTCATCATAGCTCGCCAGAAAGGTGGCAGCACCAGACCCGGTGTCGAGATCGCTCTGGTCGATGGAGGTAAGGTGCAGTTTGACCTGATCGCTCGCTGGATCTCCAGTCTCGGGCGAGTCACTTCGACTGAAGCCCTCCTGCCCGACGTCTGGACTCACCTCACGATAACGAATGACGGGAGCCAGAGCGCCAACGGGCAGCGGATCTTTTTCGATGGCATCGAAGTCGGGACCGAAGTCACTCACAATACCAACAGCAATGTCGGCGGAGTTTCGGAGAAGGAGCCGCTGCGCCTTGGACACAGTCTCAGACCCGGAGCGCGGCGATTCGACGGCACGATCAGAGACGTCCGCCTCTACTCGGCCGAGCTCTGGCACGAGGAGATCGCGGCACTTGGCAGACCGCTCGACTCGCCGGAGCGTCTTGCTTTTGCAGCACTGAAAGATTCTCCCGAGCACGCCGGCTACATAAGCGCCCGCGAGGGCTTTGAGAAATACGAAAGCTCTCTCCCCACCGTGATGGTGATGGAAGAGCTTCCGCAGCCGAAGCCGACCTTTGTGCGGGATCGGGGTGTCTACAACGACTACGGAGACCGAGTCGATCGAGAAGTGCCTGAGGTGCTTCCGCCCATGGACGCTTCGCTGCCACGAGACCGGCTCGGCTTCGCAAAGTGGCTTGTCTCGGGCGAACATCCGCTGACGGCACGAGTCGCCGTCAATCGACACTGGCAGCGCTTTTTCGGAATTGGCCTCGTCAAAACGTCGGAAGACTTCGGCGTCCAGGGTGAAGCGCCGAGTCATCCGGAGCTGCTCGACTGGCTTGCGGTGGAGTTCGTCGAAAGTGGGTGGGACGTCCAGGCCCTGCAGCGTCTCATCCTCACCAGCGAGACCTACCGCCAGAGATCCGTCGTCACTCCGGAGCATCTTGAAAAAGATCCCGACAATCGTCTCCTCGCCCGCGCCCCGCGTCTCCGTCTCACCGGACAGGCGATCCGCGATCAGGCGCTCGCTGTCTCCGGACTGCTCGTCGAAAAATCCGGAGGACCTTCCGTCAGCCCCTACCAGCCCGCCAATCTATGGGCCGAAATGAGCATGGGCAGGAAATACAAACAGTCCAAAGGCGACGACCTTTACCGACGCAGTCTCTACACGATCTGGAAACGCACCGTCGCTCCACCGGCTATGGCTGTCTTCGATGCGGCGGACCGCGAGGCCTGCTGGGTCAGTCGTAAAGAGACCAATACCCCTTTGCAGGCACTCACCGTCCTTAATGAGACCGGCTTCGTCGAAAGTGCCCGCCACCTCGCTGCGAGGATGCTGCGCGAGGGAGGCGACGACCCGATCGGACTTGGTTTCCGGCTGGTTGCTTCGCGTGTCCCGACCGTCCCCGAGCGAGCCGTTTTCGACAGTGCGCTGACGGAGTATCGTCAGCACTACGAGGCCAATCCTGAAGCTGCCTCAAAAATGATCGCAGTCGGTGAATCACCGGTCGATGACACCTTTCCACCACTCGAGCTGGCCACATTTTCCGCAGTCGCCAACGTCCTGCTCAATCTCGACGAAACCATTACCCGGCAGTAGACATGACTGAACCTGCTCTCGACAACCACTCTCGCCGCAGTTTCCTCGGCCAAAGTTCACGCGGGCTAAGTGGTATCGCGCTCGCTTCTTTGCTCAATCCTCGGTTGATGAATGCAGAGAGCTACCGGTCGATCGCGCCGAAAGCAAAGCGAGTCATTTACCTGTTCCAGAGCGGTGGTCCACCGCATCACGACTTGTTCGATCACAAGCCGCATCTCAACGAAGTCCATGGCGAGGAGGTGCCCGATTCGATTTTCAACGGACAGCGTCTTACCGGGATGACCGCCGGGCAGAGTTCTTTCCCGGTGGCCCGCTCGATCTTCGACTTCGCGAAATTCGGAAACGCCGGGATCGAAATGAATGCCGAGCTGTTGCCGCACCTCGGCAAAATTGCCGATGAGATCGCGGTGGTCCGGTCGATGCACACCGACGCGATCAATCACGATCCGGCGATTACGTTTTTCCAGACCGGGTTTCAGCTCGCCGGTCGTCCCAGTATCGGATCGTGGGTCAGCTACGGGCTCGGAAGCGAGAGTGAGAACCTGCCCGCCTTTGTCGCGATGACTTCGAACCGCAGCGGCCAGGCTCTCTACGATCGGCTCTGGGGAAGCGGCTTCCTCCCATCCCACCATCAGGGTGTTCGCTTTCGGTCAGGATCCGATCCGGTGCTCTATCTAAGCAATCCAGCCGGAATGAACTCCGACCTCCGCCGCAAAACGCTCGACCACCTCGGTGCTCTGAACGAGATCAATCACGAGGCGGTTTGTGATCCTGAGATTCAGGCCCGAATCGCTCAATACGAGATGGCCTATCGGATGCAGGCCTCAGTGCCGGAGCTGACCGACCTGAGCAAGGAACCACAGCACACTTTTGATCTCTACGGGGAAGACGCCCGCAAGCCTGGCACCTATGCCTACAATGTGCTGCTCGGCCGAAAACTCTCTGAAGCCGGAGTGCGGTTTGTGCAGTTATTTCACCGGGGTTGGGATACCCACGGCAATCTCCCGAAGCAGCTCGCCCAGCGCTGCAAAGAGACCGACCAGGCCAGTGCCGCACTGATCACCGATCTCAAACAGCGCGGATTGCTCGACGAGACCCTCGTCGTGTGGGGCGGAGAATTTGGCAGGACGGTGTATTGTCAGGGTGGGATGAGCGATACCAATTATGGTCGCGATCACCACCCGCGCTGCTTCAGCCTCTGGATGGCCGGCGGCGGGATCAAAGGTGGGACGACCTGGGGGAAGACCGACGATTATGGTTACAACATCGTCGAGAATCCGGTCAGCGTGCACGATATCCATGCCACCATCCTCCACCTGCTCGGTGTTGATCACGAACAGCTCACCTACCGTTTTCAGGGGCGGCGTTATCGCCTCACCGATGTGCACGGGCACGTGGTGAAAGGGATATTGAGTTGAATGGCGGTTTGGTGCAAGGGATGGCGGTTCCGTATGAGTAATGGTGCTGTGGGACGGCATCTATGAAAACAGCAAAGCGCAATGGCTGCGCTGGGCTGCAGCAGATGGAGAGCCGATCGCGACCGGGGCAGAAAGGGCTGAAACTCTCGAGGCTAAACTTTTGGAGTTAGTGATCGACCCGGATACGGTTAATTAACCAGCCCAAGTTCGCCTGGTTCTGATCACACCAGTATGTCCTTCACCACATGCCCGTGCACGTCGGTGAGGCGGAAGTAGCGACCCTGAAAGCGGTAGGTGAGGTGCTCGTGATTGATCCCGAGTTGATTCAGCATCGTTGCGTGCAGATCGTGCACGTGAACGGGATTCTCGGTGATGTTGTAGCAGAAGTCGTCGGTCGCCCCGTAGGTGATACCCGGTTTGACTCCGCCGCCCGCCATCCAGATGCTGAAGCAGCGCGGATGGTGATCGCGCCCGTAGGTCTCTTTCGTTAGTTTGCCCTGACAATAGGAAGTCCGGCCGAACTCACCGCCCCAGACGACGAGCGTGTCGTCGAGCATCCCGCGTTGTTTCAGATCTTTTACCAGAGCAGCGGAGGCCTGATCCGCGTCTCGGCACTGCCCTGACAGCTGAGTCGGAAGGCTCTTGTGCTGGTCCCAGCCCATGTGGAACATCTGGATAAAGCGCACGTCGCGTTCGGCAAGTCGGCGCGAGAGCAGAGCATTGTAGGCATAGGTCCCACGCGTGTGCACATCCGGCCCATACATGTCGAGGATGTGCTGAGGCTCATCGGAAAAGTCGACCAGATCCGGTACCGATGACTGCATCCGGTAGGCCATCTCATACTGCTGGATGCGAGTCGCGATCTCGGGATCGCCAAAGGCCTCCAGCTTTTCGGCATTGAGCCGTTCGAGATCGTCGAGCATCCGTCGGCGGGCGGTGGCATCAAATCCGCCGGGGTTGTTCAGGTAGAGCACCGGGTCGCCGATGCTCATGAACTTGACCCCGGCATGCTGGGTCGGGAGAAACCCACTCCCCCAAAGCCGATCGTAAAGCGGCTGGCAGCTCGGACGTCCGGTCCCTCGCGAGACAAGAGCGACAAAGGTAGGGAGGTCATCGTTGGTAGATCCGAGTCCGTAGGAAAGCCACGAGCCCATGCTGGGCCGTCCTGCGAGCTGGTGGCCGGTCTGGAAAAAAGTAATCGCCGGGTCGTGGTTGATCGCCTCAGTGTGCATCGAGCGGATCACACAGATGTCGTCAGTGATGCCACTGATGTGCGGTAGAAGCTCACTGATCTCAGTGCCGCTTTTGCCGTGTCTGCCAAATTCGTAGTGAGTCCCGGCGAGCGGGAAACTGGATTGGTTTTTGGTCATCCCGGTGAGCCGCTGGGTCATCTCGAAATGGTCCCGCATATCCTCACCGTTGTGCTGCTGAAGCTTTGGTTTGTAGTCGAACAGGTCCTGCTGCGAAGGCGCTCCGCTCTGGAACATGTAAATGACCCTCTTCGCTTTCGGCGCGTGATGGTAGGGCCCGAGGGATGGCTCCGGGACGGCATCTTTTGCGAGGCCGAAGTCGCGATTGAACAGTGTCGCAAGCGCCGCCACTCCGACGCCCCGCGCGGCTCGTCCAAAGAACTCCCGACGGTTCTCCTGCAGAAAAGTTTCCTGAAGTGGATTCATTCGTAGGTGATGGTTTCGTCGAGGTTCAGCACGAGGTGAGCGACCGCTGTCAGCGCCGCATGTGTTAACGGATCGATTGACTCATCGCGGCCCGAAGCTCCGGTAGCGAGCAGCTCGTTGGCAGCTTCCGCATTCTGTGCAAAATGATCGGTGAACCAGGCTCGATTTTCCGATAGCACCTCGTGGATCCGTGGCGTGATTTCACGGCCCGTTGCAAGCCGATAAAGGGCAGCGATCGGATCGGCATTGGTCTCCAGTTTTTTCTCCTCGGCAATGACACGCTCCGCGAGATGTCGAGCCGCTTCGATGAAGGTGACATCGTTCATCAGCACGAGGGCCTGGAGCGGTGTGTTCGTCACCCGCATGCTAACATTGCAGGCTTCGCGGCCCGCAGCGTCAAAGATGATCTGGCGCGGTGGATTGACGGCCCGCTTCCAGTAGGTGTAAAGGCTCCGCCGATAGAGGTCGCCGCCCTCGCTGGTCTGGTAGGAGATGCCGGCCCGGCCCGAGACTGTCGCCCAGAGGCCCTCCGGTTGATACGGTTTCACCGGCTGACCTCCCACGCTCCTGTCGAGAAGCCCGGCGGCCTGCAACGCCACATCCCGGATCGCAAAGCCATCGAGTCGGTAGCGGGGACCTCGGGCGAGGAAGCGATTCTCCGGATCGTGCTCTCGCTGGTCGGAGCTGAAAACCGAGCTTCGCTGAAAAGCGTCGCTCGTGAGCAGCAGCTCGAACATCGCGCGAATGTCCCAGCCCGATTCCCGGAATTCGACGGCGAGCCAGTCGAGCAACTCGGGATGAGAGGGGTATTCGCTCTGGAGTCCAAAGTCCTCCACCGTCTTGACGAGCCCGACGCCGAAGAGGCTCTGCCACATCCGGTTGACGATGACGCGGGATGTCAGAGGATTCTGATCGGAGACGATCCACTGCGCCAGCTCGAGACGATTGCCCGGCTGGACCTCCGGCTGGTCGAGTGCCGCCGGGACCATCCTCGGGAGGGCCTCGCTCATGTCCGGCTCGAGATAGCTGCCCCGATTGAGCAGATAGGCGGGAGCGACTTCGCCCTCGCGCTCCTGCATGACCATCACCGGCACCTCAGCGAAGCCATCGGCGCTCATCCTTCTTTCAACCCCGGCGAGATCGCGCTCTGCAGTTTTCAGGACTAAGTCCCCTTCGTCGAAAGCTGCTCGCAGACTTTTTCTATCCTCTTCGTTTCTCTGATCCTCCGGGAGAACCGCGATTCGGACAAGATCTGGTCCTTCGCGACTCTCGATTTTGTCTTTGGCTGAAATCGCGGTTCCGGTAGTTCGCAGAGCGACCCTTCCGGGGAAGTGGTCGGGGTAATGGGTGTTGTTGTGGATCGACACAGTCAGGATGGTGTCGGCTTTCGCGTGGAAGGTCTCACTCAGGAAAAACACGGCACCGACACTCTGTGCCTCGTCCCGAAAGACTCCCCAGCCTGAATTTGGATTCCCATCGACTGCCTGCGAGACTGGAAATCGGTCCTGCTCCCAGGTCGAAGTCGCCTGTGCGATCGCAAGAGCTTCTCCATTCGCCTCGACTTCAAATTCCGTTACTACAAAATTCCCGTTGTTGCTCCGCGAGAGTCTGGTCGGCGCGCTGAACTTCGGATCTGTGAGGGCATCGAGCCGCAGGGCAGTCACCGGACCCTCGCCTGGTCTGATTCGGAATGTGTATTTCACCCGAGTGCCGCCGGGACCATCATGGATCCAGCTGCTATCAGGCTGGATCAACAGCATGCCGGAAGATGACTGCGCGTCGGTGACCTCGACCTCATCCCAGACGGGATCTTTTGAGGGTTGTGGGAGCTCCTCAACCCACGAACGGAAGCGAGCGTTGGCGGACTTCTTCGCCGCTGCTAGCGCTGCATGCGCCGTTTCCAGCTCTTCGGTACGCTCGACCGGCACGTCGATTAGCGGAGAGCCGGTCTGCAGAATCGGGTTGGCCGTGACTCCCTTCCCGGTGCCGCGTTCTCCGATATTATTGAAGTAGGCGTAGAGCTGGAAGAATTCGCGCTGAGTGATCGGGTCATACTTGTGATCGTGAC
>JBCCBR010000190.1:0-6963 GCA_039033935.1 Verrucomicrobiota bacterium | reverse complement strand
TTATGCGCCCAAAACTTCCGTGCGGCTCTGCCAGGGTCCGGATGACTTCCGACCAGAGCCAGGCAAGCGCTACGCTTTGCTAAGCTATCGCGGGCAGGAGAAAGACGGCTTTCTCGATCTCTGCGATTGGGAAGAAATCGCCATTCTCAGTCCGGGTAGTGGCCGTGTCGCTGAGGCTGGAATTCGGTTCTTCCACGTCATGCGTCAGCTCGATCAGCTCGGAGTCAACGAGATCGTAGCCGAACCGATGCCCGATCGAGGCGTCGGCAAAGCCCTGCTCGACAAATTGCGAAAAGCGTCAGCAGACTGACCCAATCTCCAACGGCTGCGCCAGAGGACCTCGACACTCAGACTCCGCGTTTCGCCCCGTAGAGTCGGAGATGGAGACGATCTCCAAAACGATAGCCGTGCTCTAGGCAAAGATCACTGAGCCAGGATTGATTTCGATCGAGCTGATCAGGGGATAACGCGGCTGGCATCAGAAAAACCCTCTGACGCGGAATCTGAAAAGTTTCGACAAGGCTCTCAATCTCTTCCAAATCGCTCGGCGAGCTGAGGACAAATTTAAAATCAGCCCGATCAGTCTCCGCGAAGGAGCGTAAAGCCTTCGGTTTGATCCGAGCCTTTTCCTCCACGCCCGAATGAGCCAACTTGGGGGAGACATTGAATCGCTCGATCTCGTCGACCAACGCTCGTTGCGGAAAGATCGTTCCATTCGTTTCGACCTCGAAGGTCGCCCCCGCTTTGCAGATCCGGATTTCGTGAATCACGTCGATCCACTCTTTCGACTGGAGAAGGGGCTCGCCCCCGGTGAGAACAAAATGGTCCGTCGGATAAACCGAAACGGCCTCGGCAATCTCCCTCGGAGAACGTTCGACGATCTGCTCGGCACGCGAGTATTTCGTCCCGACGCGTTCAGCGTCACGCGCATGGGCAAAAGGCGTCCCTTCCCAATTCCAGGTGTAATCAGTGTCACACCACTGGCAATATAAATTGCAAAAAGAAGACCGGATAAAAATAGAGGGCCGCCCGATCGAGCGCCCCTCTCCTTGTAGGGTATGAAAGATTTCGGGCTCCCCGTTAGGCAATCGGGCGAGTTTCATCCGTCTAACATCAACGTCGCGCGACGATGATGCAAGCACTGCTCGGATTGCGGAGATAGCCGAGCCCGAAGGAAAGGGGCTTCACCGGATGGGTTCCATTCCGATAGGCGGCAGCGAGATCCGACTGCATGTAACTGCTGAACACACCGAGAGGACGCTGGTAATTTCCATAGAGCTTGATGCTCATCCCGGAATCCTTGAGATAGCGATAAGGCACTCCAGAGGCACCCTGAACGAGACCGCGGGAATTGCTCGTGATCCAACTCCGAATCCGAGAGAAACCACCGCCATGCATCAGGTAGCTGGCACTTTTCACAAACGTGACGGGCGAGCCTTTCGAGCTCACAAACTTGAGGAGGCGACCGTCACCAAGCCCACCGTTGGAAAGGTCTTCCCGGAAGTAATAGATATTTTTGCCGCCGGCACGAATCAGGAAGCCGGGGCAAGCCGCTCCCGCAGCACGAGACGTGACTCGACCCGCGCTATCGAGACCGATCATCGAAACAGACGAGACCGACTGACCATTCCGCGCCACCTGGGCGAGGATGAGGGGCAGCGTCCCCTTGAAGCGAGTGCTCTGGAGATCAACCCTCATCTCTTTGGTGATGAAGTAGCTCGCACCAGTGACGGTGCGAAGCGAATTCGAAACTCCCCCGAGTCCCCGAGAGAGTTCGGACTGGCTCAGGCTCGACAGCTCAGGAACTGCGTCGGCGGCCTCAAGTCCGACCAGAACGTAATTCCGAGCGCCCGGAAAAAGAGCGGCCGCGTGAAGGTAATCTGGACCCCCGAAAGGGTAAAAAAGAACACTTGGCGATGTCAGCCCGCTAATCTCGCCCCGGAAGCCCCGAAGCTTGCCCCGCATTCCAGAGTGGTTTGCCCAGAGCCCATCCATGTTTCGAGAGTGAGTCTGCCAGGTCGAGCTCGTCCGAGGCACCGCCAGCTCACTGCGAGTGCTTCCAGAGAGACCGCCAAGATAGCGAGCTGTATCGTTGATTGAGGTGCTTCCCCCACCCCCGCTTCCGGTCGAAACGCAGCTCGAAAGGGTAAAGGTTGCGAAGAGAGAGAGGACGGTCGCAAGGGCGAGTCGGGCATTCATAACAAGGCGAAATTACGGAGCCATTAAATACTGAGCAGTTCTTGCTTTTGCAAGCGGAAGAATCAGGACAAGCGAGCTGATTCGTGGCTCCTTGTTTCGCGAATCTAGCACGATTTAGGAGTGGAGCATCGCACCCGACGAAATCAGCGGCAGTTTGCGGCACCAATGATTGACGAATCGGCGCTCCGGTTCGAATCGGTCCTGCCATTATCCAGCGCAGGCAACCGCAAACCCGACGCAAGTTTTCCCCGATAATCTGAGCGATTCGTGCCATGGTCTCGGTGAAATGAAAAAACTCACCTATATCTTTTCACTCCTCCTCATTGCCATCGGGTTATTCGCCTTTTTCGGGTGGGAAATCATTGGTGCCTCAAAGCAATCCCCGACCATCCTGATCCCCGCGATCGTCGGATTTCTGATGCTGATCGGTGCCTTCGTCGCAAACAAAAATCATTCGGCTGGGATGCACATTTCGGTGCTGTTTGCTTTCCTCGGCGCGCTCGCCGGACTCGGCCGTCTCATCCCCTCAGCGATCAAAGGATCTCTCGATTTCAGCGCCGTCTCGACTCGCCTCATCATCATCATGACGGTGATCACAGTGATCTACACGATTCTCGCGATCCGATCCTTCATCGCGGCTCGCCGTGCGCGTGGTTAAGAGTCCATCTCGCCGCACGATCGCGTCCTCCCCAGATCTGGTCAGGCGACCCGCGTCGGTCTAAACCAATAACATGCACCGGCGCCATTTCGTTACCACTACGCTAGCTTCAGCAGCGGCCATTTCGGGGACAGATCTCCTCAAAGCAGAGGAAAGTCCTCTCGCCATCAAAAAAGGAGTCAAATTTTCGATGGTGGCAGAGCCTAACCTGTCTCTCACCGAAACCTTTAAACTGCTGAAAGAAGTCGGCTTCGACGGCACCGAGCTGCGAACGACTGACGACGAGCGTCTCGGCGAGTTCGCCAAGGCAGTCGAAGCGTCTGAGTTCCCCGTCCACGGTGTTGTTAACAGCAGCGATCCCGATCTCCCTCGTGCGGTTCGCTTCGCCAAAGCGATCGGAGGCGACACGGTGCTTTATGTCGCCCGCTACGACCGCAAGCGTCCGCTCATGGAGAGCTGGCGTGAAACTCAGGAAGTCATTCGAAAGGGACTTCCGTCGGCCGAGAAGCACGGCATCAAGCTGCTCGTCGAGAATGTCTGGGCCGGTTTTCTGATCAGCGCTCTCGACATGGAACGTTTTGTCGATGAAATCGACAGCCCCTGGTTCGGCGCCTACTTTGATGTTGGCAATAACGTGCGCTGGGGAGTCCCGCAGCATTGGATCGAGGTGCTTGGCGATCGCATTGGCAAACTGGACATCAAGGAATGGGACGATCGTCTCCATCAGCAGGAAGGCCTCCGAGCTGGTTTCGGATCAGAACTCGGGGACGGCACTATCGATTGGGCCGAAGTCCGTTCAGCCCTCCGAAAAATCGGATATTCAGGCTGGGCAACCGCCGAGGTCAAAGGCGGTGATCGTGAGCGCCTCGCCGACATTTCAGCACGCATGGATTCAGTCCTGGGCTTGGTCTAGTCCCCCGCAACAAAGGCCCCATCAGGAGGCCAAACTTCGGCATTTCCACCAGAACATTCTGTGTCCCGGCTAGGACACAGAATGTCGAGAGCGCCCAGAATTCATCCGCCCAACGCGATCTTCGTGTGGGACTCCATTCTCGAATCTCTTCATAACCAACTCGCCCCATCACAACTTTTGTCCCGGCCGGGACAAAAGTTGTAGACTCGGAGATCAAGCGAATTTGGAGAAACAGAGGTCTGCTGAACCGAGTCTTTTTGGATTGAATGGCGCCTTCACTCCCTTTCGGCAGACTCAAATTTCGCTCGGCAACTTGCGGCCCGTTCCAGAATGTCGAGGCGGCGTCGCCACACTTTTTGCCCCTGATAGTTTCGGGGCTGAAGTTCGCTCGGCAAAAATGGATCGATCTTTTTGACCGCATCCCAGGCTTCCTTTTCTTTCCGGGTCCACTCTTCGAATCGTCGTCGATCCATCTTCGCTCCCGTTGATTGAAATTGGTCAAGAGTCAGAGATAGGTCGTTGTAGGCTTCATCAATTTTTTTGAAATCCCAGGACGATGTCACCATGCGCTGGTCGACGGCCCTTCCCTTGGAGTCTGCCATCAGAAGAAGGAGACGCGCACAGTCCGTGTCATCTTCTTTGATGAGTTGCTCTAACTTGGGCTCTGACAAAGGTGTAATCCAGACACTCCCTTGGAGACAACCGCACTTCGCACTCCGAAGAGCCCGGGTGAGCTTTCTCCGCTTCGATCCTTCTACTTCCGGAATATCGAAAAGAAAGAGTCGCCACTTTTGATCCCATGGCCGTCCCCATGCTGCCTCAGGATCACAACCACTCATCGCAATCAGTGTCCCGGCCTCTGTCAGTCGATGCAGCTTTCGGCCGGAGTTCGGATCTTCCTGACTTTCGAGCAAGCCTTCCGTCTCCAGACGACTGATCTGCGAAAGCAATCCATTGTCATAGGCCCAACCTTCGAATGAACGATCAATGTTCCGAAAAGTGGGGACAAGAGGCTTTTCGGCAAGCCAGCAGAGCCGATAGAGGAAAAGTTCAGTTTTCGCAGTCATCTGCGTTTTATCTCACAACTCTTGTCCCGGCCGGGACAAGAGTTGTTGATGGCTGCCGGGCGGGGTTGCCTTACAAAACGATTTTACCCCTTGTTTTCGGCTGGCTTACCTGCCACTGTCCGGCGATTTGACAGGGAACCAACTTCGCTTCGCCATGCCTGACTCTTTTGACCTCAAAACGAACGTCGAACTCGGCGTTGTCCCAACTCATATCAAATTCGTTGGTGGTCTCGTACCTGACGATGAAGGCAAGCTCCCCCGCGAGGCGAGCGGCTCACTTTCAGTGGTTGCAGAGATGAAACGGCTGGTCGAGGCCTCTCCGGTGAAGCTGTCGAATGCTCAGGTGCCCGGCTTTCCAGGAGTCGACAGCAGCGACTACAGCGAAATGATCGGTGGGCTTCGCGATCTTGGGCTCGGCGCGCATGTCATCCTCATGGTCGGAGGTGCCGATCCGATGAATCCGGCTGATGAGGATCAAGTCGCGGAGATTCTCGTGGGAGGAGCCGAAATGGCGAAAAACGAGGGAGTTGAGCACCTCTCTTCCACCTCCATCGAAGAGTGGATGAAGCCTGGGGCTGAGCCAAAAACTGGCCCCGACTACGAAGCCGCCGTTGCCCAGAACGCCAAACTGCATGCCCGCGTCGCAACCGAAGCCGGTCTCGCCGGAAGCTGCGTCAAAAATTGGCACATCGAATTTCTCCGCGGCGGTGAGTTCCAGACTTTCACCAGCCTGCAAAAAGCCTGGGATGTCACTTCAGCAACCAACGAGGCTTTCGGTTCGACCTTTTTCAAAATTCTAGTCGATGCCGCCCACTGCGGTGACAGCGAACTCAGCATCCCCGAAAACGAAGCGCTAATCGCGGAAATCGCGGCTGCAGGCGAGATGGGGGTCTTCCATGCTTCTGCAAAAACAACCCGTGGCTGTCTCAGCACGGATGATGGATGGATCGGCGCCCTGATGACGGCCGCGGCCAAGACCGGAAAACTCGAGCACGTTTTCGTTGAAGTTTTCCATCACGAGGACCCTGCCCTGGAAGGGCTTCGCGAACTCGATCCCGGTCACGGGATTGACACCACCGATGGCCGAAGCTACTCCGAAACGACAATTGATGGTGTCGTTGATGTGGCACGTCGCCTCAACAATCTGGTGGCACGTGGATTGCTCTAACGAAGAGACCAAGGCTGATAAAACCCGTCTTTTTTTCCTTTGGCCAACTCCAAGTCTTTCTCTCTAGCCCCTGGGCGATCTCACCCGCTCGGGGCCACTCGGCTGGACGATGGCTCAGTCAATTTCGCGGTCTTTTCGAGGCATGCGACATCGGTTGAGTTATGTCTATTCACCGATCGGGAAGACCCGACTCGGGAAACGGAGCGAATCCCGATTCATGAAAAGTCGGAAGAAGTCTGGCACGTCGCCGTGAAAGGACTCCCAGCGGGGGCAACCTACGGCTTCCGTGTGGATGGACCATGGCTCCCGGAGCAGGGTCATTATTACAATGCAAACAAGTTACTGCTCGATCCCTACGCTCGCAGAATCGACGGCCCGAGTTCTCATCATGCATCGATGGTCAGTCTCGATATTTCCGGTGCCAGGAATAATCTAGACAGTGGCCCGGTCGCCCCTAGAGGGGTCGTTCCGACCAGTGACACCTACGATTGGGAGGGTGACACACCTCTCTCCATCCCGATGCAGGAATGCGTCTTTTACGAGACCCACGTGAAGGGCTTTACGATGAAGCACCCCGAGGTGCCAGAGGAGCTCCGGGGAACATACGCCGGGCTCGCTCACCCTTCGATCACTGAGTATCTGGTCTCGCTAGGGATCACATCGGTTCAGTTGATGCCGATTCATCAGCATCTCGAAGATGGGTTTCTGCTGGATCGTGGTCTCTCAAACTATTGGGGCTACAATACTCTGGGGTTTTTCGCTCCGGAAGCGGGCTACGCGGCTAGTGACGATCCGGTGACTGAGTTTAGAGATCTCGTCAAAGCTTTCCATCGGGCTGGACTCGAAGTCATTCTCGACGTGGTCTACAACCATACTTGCGAGACCGGGATCAATGGCCCGACCTGTCTTTTCCGGGGATTCGATAATCGGGTTTACTACTTCAATTCACCTGAGAAAC
>JBCCBR010000189.1:0-6967 GCA_039033935.1 Verrucomicrobiota bacterium | reverse complement strand
GTTCCCGAGATTGGGAGCCATCAACGAGTGCGTATGGAAGCCCGATTCTTCAGTTCACCGCCCGCCCCGTCCGAGCCGAACGAAATCATGCGAAAATAAATTTTCGATTATCAATTGATATTCCTTCTCATGGAAGGGTCAGGTCGGAGACTTAATAGGGTTGAGTGCCTCTTGAGGTGAGCTCGGAATTCGATCGATTTGAATCTGCTCTCCGATTCGCCCTAGCCGCTCCCCGCCTCCGAAGGCACGGTGCCGCCCCCACCCCATCAGCCTCCACATTTTACCTTTCGCCGGATCGCCAGCCGCTTTAAGGTTTTCGCCTTCCCATGACCACAGCGACTGAACCTGCCACTCCTACACTTGCCGATGACGACGTCGCGGCGATCGATGAGCTCCGTCAATCTTATGACGCGCTGCGAGGGGAGCTTGGCAAGATCATCGTGGGGCAGGAGGCGGTCATCGAACAACTCGCGATCAGTCTCTTCGCACAGGGGCACAGCCTGCTCATGGGCGTCCCCGGTCTCGCGAAGACGCTTCTGATTTCCCGGCTCGCGGAGACGATGACCCTGAGCTTCAGCCGGATCCAGTTCACTCCCGACCTGATGCCGATGGACATCACTGGGACGGAGATTCTCCAGGCGGATGGGAGCGGGCGACGTGAGTTCGAATTCGCGAAGGGTCCTGTCTTTGCCAACATCGTCCTCGCCGACGAGATCAACCGGGCCCCTTCGAAGACCCAGGCGGCGATGCTCGAGGCAATGCAGGAGCACCGGGTCACTGTCGCTGGGATCAGCTTTGATCTCCCCCAGCCGTTCTTCGTGCTTGCGACGCAGAATCCGATCGAGCAGGAGGGCACCTATCCCCTCCCCGAGGCCCAGCTAGACCGCTTCATGTTCATGATCGGCGTAGATTATCCGACTCGGGAAGAGGAAGTCGCGATTGCCAAATCAACCACCGGCCTGCCCCAGCCCTCACTGACCCCGATTCTCGATGGAGCGAGGGTGCAGCACTTTCAACAACTGGTTCGGCGCGTCCCGGTGCCGGAGAATATTTATCATTTCGCAGTCGACCTCGTTCGCCAGACGCGCCCCGACTCACCTGATGCTCCCGAGTGGCTCAAACCCTACGTCGGCTGGGGGGCAGGTCCTCGAGCGGTGCAGTATCTGATACTGGGAGCGCGCGCCCGGGCTGCTCTTCAGGGCAGCTTTTTCGTGAGGCGCGAGGACATCATCGCCGTGGCCGAGCCGGTCTTGCGACACCGCGTCATCAAGACTTTCACGGCCGAGTCCGAGGGGATCACCTGTCGGTCAATCATTGCGAAACTGGTCGAGGACTTGAGCCGCGATTGAGATTTCGGAATCCATTTCTAATCTGCGAACGGCGAGCCTTCCGTGTCTGAAACCACCCAGCGCGACTTTCTGGATCCGGCAGTGCTGGGGCGACTTTTGAGTCTGCCACTGAACGCTCGTTCTCCGATGCTCGGAAACGTCGCCGGACGCCATCGCAGTCCGGTAAAAGGATCGTCGCTCGAGTTTGCCCAGTATCGTAAGTATGTCCCCGGTGACGATACCCGTCGACTCGACTGGCGGACCTGGGGGCGCACCGATCGGTATTACATCAAGGAGTTCGAAGCTGACACCAATCTGCGGCTCTGCCTCATCGCCGACACGAGCGGCTCGATGGATTATGAAACGGGGGGAACCGAGTCACCGATGTCGCGACTCCAGATGGTCCGCCAGCTCTCCGGATCACTGGCTTACCTCGCCGCGCATCAGGGCGATGCGGTCGGGATTTACAGCGGGGCCCGTGGAGTGGAGGAGGAAATTCCACCGCGGCGCGGTCCGAGCCATCTCGGCGTGGTTCTCGACCAGATCGGATCGCTTGCCGCAGGCGGCGAAACCAATCTGGTAGCAGCAATGCACGAGGCGGCCGAAAAGATCCCAAGTCGTGCGCTCATCGCGATTTTTTCCGATCTGCTTTTCGATCCGGAACCGATGCGCGAGGCGCTACAACATCTTCGTTTTCGAAAACACGACGTCGCGCTCTTTCACCTGCTCGACCGGCAGGAGGTCGACTTCGAATTTGATCGACCGACTCGCTTCGTCGATCTCGAAGGTGGTCCCGCGCTTCTCGCAGATCCTTCGTTGATTGAAAAACCCTACCGGGAAGCGGTCGGTAACTACCTCGCTCAGATCGACGAGATCGTGAGCCAGCTGGCGATTGATTACCATCGGGTCTGGCTCGACGAACCGCACGATCAGATACTCGCCCGATTCCTGATCGGGCGCACTCCCCGCACGGCGAAGCGAAACGGATAAGACATGAGTTTTCTCCAGCCTCTCCTGCTCGCTGCGCTGCCGCTCGCCCTGCTTCCGGTGCTGATTCATCTGATCCACCGGCAGCGACACCGGACGGTGCGATGGGCTGCGATGATGTTTCTGTTAGATGCCAAAAAGATGGCGCGAGGGATGGCCCGACTGCGGCAGATTTTAATCCTGACGATGCGAGTGATCGCTCTTGCCGCTCTCATCTTTGCGATCAGCCGACCGCTCGCCGGTGGCTGGGTCGGCCTGCTGGGTGGGGCGCGAGCCGATACCGTCCTCATCCTACTCGATCGCTCCGCGAGCATGGAGCAGACCGATCTCGTGACCGGTCGGAGCAAACGAAGCACCGCTCTCGATCGCCTCGCTGACCTCTTCGACAAAACCGGATCAGGAGCCAACCTCGTCGTGATCGACAGCGTTACTCTCCAGGCCAGTGAAATCCCGGATCCTGAAAGTCTCGCTGAGCATCCCGCAACCGCTCCGACCGATACCGAGTCGGACATTCCCCGACTGATCCAGGCGGGCCTTGACTGGCTCGACCAGAGCGAGGCGGGGCGCACCGATATCTGGCTGGCAAGTGATCTCCGGGCGAACGATTGGCGAAGTGACTCAGCGCGCTGGGGAGCGATCCGGGAGCAGCTCGCTGCCGCGGAAAGTCGACGCCTTTTCCTGCTTTCATTTCCCGAGCTGCCCGAAGAAAACCTCGGGATAGCAATCGAGGATGTCACCCGGCAGCAAGTCGGAACTGATTTTCAGCTCTCACTCGATCTAGTTCTTTCCCGCGATGCTTCCGACGAGTCGTCAGCGCCAGCGAAACAAGCCGTCGAAGTGACGCTGAACGGCACGCGGACCACGGTCGAGCTCACCTTCGCCAATGGGAGATCGACCCTGCCTGGCTTCGTGATTGACCTGGGCAAGGGAGAGCCAAAAGGCTGGGGAAGGCTCGACCTGCCGGCGGATAGTTTTCCGGGCGATAATTCAGCCTGGTTCGTCTACGACGAGGAGACCCCGCGCTTCACCGCGATAGTGAGTGATGACGCGCAAGTTGCCGCCGCGATATCGGCTGCGGCCAATGCCGCAGTCGACCGGACGCTGTCTTACTCGAGCGAGGTCTATGCAAGCGGAGAGACCCAGCGAATCCCCTGGAATCGGGCGTCGCTGCTCGTTTGGAACAGTGAGCTTCCGGCAAAGGACTCTAACACGGCTCGACTACTCGACCAGTATCTGGCGAGAGGCCGCAGCCTGCTCCTTCTGCCGCCAGCGGCAGACTCCGAGCCAAGCGCAGGCAACCAACCCGAGAGCTGGCGAGGGATCGAGTGGGGCGAAAGGATTCAATCAGGCGAGACACCGCCCTCGGTAGAATGGTGGCGAACTGGATCGGGACTCCTCGCCAACACCCGCAATGGCGATCCGCTCCCGGTCAATGACCTGAAGATCCTGAAACGTCGCCCTTTCTCCGCTCCCGACACGCAGTCCTTTCTCGAGATTGCGGATGACGAGTCGCTTCTCAGTGAAGTGATCACCCCGGAGCCCGGCCATCTCTACATGCTCTCGCTCCTCCCTCGCCAGGATCATTCGAGCCTCGCCAGTGACGGGATCGCCTACTTTGTGATGCTGCATCGGGCCCTCGAGCAGGGGGCCAACTACGCCACCCGCGCCAGTCTTCGTCCGGTGCTTGCCGAAAGCGAGCCGAATAGCAGTCCGGTCGACTGGCTCGACCAGCGTCGAGCTGAGTCGAGCGCTGGTTCCGAACTCAGAGGGGGCGCTTTGCGCCTCAATCAGGAGGGTTCAGACTCGGTTCTCATTGCTCAGAATCGACCAATCACAGAAGACCAGCCCGAAGTCGTCTCATCCGCAGCACTCGATAATCTGCTCGGTGAGGGCGGTTACCAGAGAATCGACGACGCTGTCGAAAACGACCGCTCTCTCGCAGCTGAAATCTGGCGGGCTTTTCTCATCGCGATGGCTCTCGCTTTATTGATCGAAGCCATCCTCAGTCTGCCTCCGCCGCCAGATCCTGCCCTTCAAGAAAAGGGGCTCAGCCCGTCCTCCTCCCAGTGATTGAACAGTGAACGAAGTCTCCTCCAGCGAACTCACCTTCAGCGGTGGCCCCGGGATGCTCATCCTTGGCCTCGGCCTGCTCGTCGCCGGAGGCGTCTGTTCCTTCTTAATCTGGCGACGCAGTGAATACGATCGCTTCATCGGCCTGCTAGAATTGCTCCGGCTTCTGGTGATTCTGTTAGTCTCCCTCACTTTGAATCAACCGGAATGGCGCACAACGACTCGGGCGGAGCAGGACGCGGTGGTCGCTGTGCTGCGGGACAGCTCTGGTTCAATGGAGACGCTCGACGTGCTGCCTCGCAACGATTCCGAGGGTTCAGCCCAAACTCGCGACACGGTCGCTTCGATGCTGGCTTCGAAGTCACTCTGGACCAGCGTGGAAACCGAGACACTCGAAGTGGTAACGATGAATTTCGGCGAAGCCTCCAGCGTGGGTCGCACCGAGAGTGAGGAGGACTCTCCCGGTGAAACCGATACTCCGCTTGATGAGGATGCGGCAACAACCGTGGAAACTTCGGGCCAAAAAGGGACGGATCTCAGTGGCGTGCTCGACCAAGCGCTGAAGCAGCACCCCAATCTCCGGGCGGCAGTGCTCATTTCTGACGGTGACTGGAACACGGGCGAGGACCCTTCCCTCTCCGCAACTCGCTACCGGCTTCGGGGCATCCCCATTTTCACGATTCCGACCGGCTCCGAAAATCGACTGCCGGATCTCGCAATCGATAGCTTCGACGTTCCCACCTTTGCCCTCGTCGGGAAACCAGTCCGCATCCCGTTTGCCGTATCCAGCGCGATGCCACGGGATGTCACCGCGATCCTGACGCTGAGAACTCAGCAAGGCGAAACCCTCAGTCGCGAAGTGACGATCCCGGCAATGGGTCGAGTCGAAGATGCCTGGCTCTGGACTCCCCAGAGCGAGGGAGACTTCGAAGTCGAACTCAGATTCCCTGTGGCCGACAGCGAATTTGATCGTGACAACAACAACCTCAGTGCGCCGATCGCGATTCGACGGGAGGAGCTGCGGGTCCTGCTGGTCGAATCTTATCCCCGTTGGGAATACCGCTACCTCCGCAACGCTCTCGAGCGCGACCCCGGCGTCAAAGTCGACGCGCTCCTCTTCCACCCGAGCACGGCGGCGCTCGGTGAGGGCCCCGGCTACCTTGGAGCCTTCCCTGCTCCGGAACAACTCACCGAATACGACGTCCTCTTTCTCGGTGATGTCGGTGCTTCTTCGGGCCAGCTCTCCCCTGCTGAAGTGGGAGCGATTCGCGACCATGTCACCAATCAGGCGGCCGGACTCATCCTCATGCCGGGATTTCGCGGAAACCAGCAGACCCTGACCGATACACCACTCGACGATCTGTTTCCAGTGCTGCTCGACGCGAGCCAGCCCCGTGGCTGGGGCTCGGCTGCCCCGGGACAGTTTGAACTCACCGAGCTGGGCTCGCGCAGCCTTCTGACCCGACTCGCTGACAGTGAAAATGACAATGCTCGTCTCTGGAGCAGCCTTCCCGGATTCCAGTGGTATGCGGGGGTCGAGCGAGCTCGCACCGGGAGCGAAGTGCTCGCGACCCACAGCACCGAGGCCAATCGCTACGGACGCATCCCACTGATTGTCACGAAAACATTTGGCACTGGGAAGATCCTCTTCATGGGAACCGATGGAGCCT
Source organism: Verrucomicrobiota bacterium (assembly GCA_039033935.1). Classification (GTDB taxonomy): domain Bacteria; phylum Verrucomicrobiota; class Verrucomicrobiia; order Verrucomicrobiales; family DEV007; genus Arctic95D-9. The sequence continues at coordinate 912 of JBCCBR010000189.1, read as the reverse complement.
GGCGCTGGCGCAAAGGGGTCGAGGATCGCTACCATTATCGGTTCTGGGGACAGGTTGCCCGCTGGATGGCCTATCAGCGAAACATGGCGAGCGGCGACACAATGCGGCTCTTCTACTCGCCAGACCGACCGCAGACTGGTGATACCCTGACCCTCAACGCCAACGTCATGAGCATCGGAGGTGAACCCCTGCGCGAGGCAGAAGTGATCGTCCAGATTTCCACGCCATCGGGAGCCATCGAAAGCCTCCGCCTCGAGGCAGGTGGAGAGGAGCAATGGGGCCTCTTCACTGGCACCTTTCGCCCGACCGAGCCAGGACCGCATCAGCTGGTGATGAGCTGTCGGGAAAACGGGAGCACGCTAGAGACGGTGCTGACGATTCAGGGCTCCGAGCTTGAGCAGCTCGGTCAGCCAGCGCGCTTCGATGTCCTGGCAGAAATCGCAAGCCTCTCCAAAGGCGAATTCTTTCCCGATCTCCAGTCCGGTCCCATCACTGAGAAAGACTCGATCGACCAGGTCCTGACTCGACTCGCCGACCTTCCCGAACCCGATCCGATCATAACACGCCTCCGGATCTGGGCACACCCCCTCTGGGCTGGATTTCTTGTATTATTGTTAGTTGCATTCTGGATCGGCCGCAAAGCGATCGGTGCGGTTTAAAAACTCCTCCCCGTTGCGAGGGCGAAACGTGCAACGCATGCGACTTTTTACATCCGACGCGTGCGATCGCGCCTGTTTACGAGACGACCGATTCAGCCCTAAGCTGGACCATGTTTCGATTGCTTTCGGCATTTCTCATTGCGACCTCGATCTCCCCGGGCGTCGATCACACGACCGACCTGAGCGCAGTGCTGTCTGATCCGCAGATCGATCTGGTCGACATCTGCCTGCCCCCGCATCTGCACTTCCAAAG
>JBCCBR010000188.1:0-7008 GCA_039033935.1 Verrucomicrobiota bacterium | reverse complement strand
GCTGATGCTGATCTGGTCGCTTCCCTGAAAGAGCAGCTCGCCGCACTCCAAGCGAAGTATGGTGACGACTCGATGGAGCCGGAGCATTCTGAGGAAAAGAAGGCAGAGTTTTGGCCGACTGCTTTTGCCAAGTAGAATGCGAAGTCGGGACAGCTCCTCTGCAAGAACTGCTGTCCCGACAAAATGCCGCAATCAGCTGAGAGAGGCCCGTTGAAGGTTGTCCTCCGAGGACAGCCTGATCTATCCCCGCAAAATGCCTCAGCGCCAGCGACCATTGCGATTGAGCTGATTCAATAAGCTGGTTCACTTTCTGCTCGCGACTCCTCTATTAATCCGATGAGTTCTGGCTCCAACAGTCGACTGGCATTACCGACAGGCACGAAGCTCGATCGCTTCGAGATTCAGTCCGTGCTCGGAGCGGGCGGATTTGGGATCACTTACTGTGCCTACGATCCGGCGCTGAAGCGCTATCTTGCGATCAAAGAGCTTTTCCCAAGCGACATTGCGCTACGGCTCGATGGTATCCGAGTGGGGGCGAGGGAGCCTGCCTACAACGAGGAACTGAAGTGGGCGCGCGAACGCTTCATCACGGAAGGTCGGATCCTTGCGGAGTGTGATCACAAAGCGGTCATGGGTGTTTATGACACCTTCGACTTGAATGGGACGGCCTATCTCTTGATGCCCTACCTCCAGGGCCGGACTTTGTCTGAATGGAAAGACGAAATCGGCGAGAGACCGGGTCTTTCAGAGCTGTGCGTTTTGAGCCGCCATGTGCTGAGCGGACTTCGGGCTGTGCATCGGAAGTCCTTCCTCCATCGAGACATCAAGCCAGACAACATTTATCTGACAGACGACGGGCAGCCGATCCTGATTGATTTCGGCGCAGCCCGCCTCGCCATCAGCAGCCGGAGCCAACCGATCACTTCAATCGTGACTCCAGGCTACGCTCCGTTTGAGCAATATTATTCGGAGTCCGAAACAGACGGCACCCAGGGACCCTGGACTGATCTCTACTCATTCGGAGCCGTTCTGTGGTGGGCCATTGTTGGCAAAAAGCCACTTGCAGCGACCCGCCGAACGCAGATTGACATCGGGCTACTGGCGGATACTCCCGAGCTGGTCAAAGTCTACGGCGCAAAGTTTTTGCGGGGAGTGGATCGAGCGTTGTTTATGGAACAAACCGCCCGACCACAAACAGCAGACGAGATGTATTGGGACTTGCTTGGCAAAACCCTGCCGTGAACTCGACACGGAGTCGACTGGTCTCGGACCTGAGAGCTGAAGCTATCAAAGAGCCGTGATGCGATTCGGCTCGGCGCCGACAGCAGTCAGATCAAAGCGGTCTTCCGAGGACGACACGAAAGCCAGCATCGGAGTAACCGTTTTCCGGCGGCAGTTCATGTCTTGAGGCGCTGCGGCACTCTTCTCCACGGCGCCGCCACGACCCTCCTCGCGCGACTCGGGCAATTCCGTAGCTCGGGCCAACTGGATCGACCTGCTCTGCTCCACTGAAGGAACTCGAATACCAGTCGTGGCACCACTCGAAAACGTTCCCATGCATGTTGTAGATCCCCCAATTGTTTTTCGAGCGGGAGTTGGCTACTACCGGCTCCGGCGCATCGCTGCGCTCGCCTTCGGGAGCGTCGTAGGGTTTCGTTCCGTTGAAGGTCGCTTCGTCTCGGCTGAGGGTGTTCCCATGGCCGAAGACAGTGGATGAACCAGCACGGCAGGCATACTCCCACTCAGCTTCAGTCGGCAGCCTCCAGACGAGACCATCGCTGCGATTGTCGGCTCGATTCAACTTTTCGAGAAACTCCTGAATCTGGCTGTAAGTAACGGAGTCAACAGGGTTGCTCCAACCAAAGTAAACACTCGGATTGGAGGTCGAATGCTCAGCCCAGAAGGATTGGGAGACTTCGTATTTCCCAATATAGAACCCGTTGGTTATCTCTACTTCGCGTTCCGACTCGTCATTGTTTCTGCCCGTTTCGGAAATAGGGCTACCCATTGTAAATCGTCCCGGCGGGGCCCAGACCATGGACTGGCCCATGATGGTGGCGGTCTCTCCGGCAACGCGAGAGGTCGGCCTTGTTTCTACAACAGGAGGATCCTCAGGCTCAGGCTGAGGGATTGAGATCGGGTCAGGGTCAGGCGTCGGATCTGGATCGATTGGCAAAACGACTGGGGAGCTGGGGTTGTCTCCTGGGACGGGATCCGTATCGGTCACGTCCGAGTCGTTATCGATTAGGATGATCGCGCCGACTCCAGCGATAATCCCGAGAACGACAACAAAACCAACCAGCCAGGCCAGCTTCTCTAACGCTGACGTTTTGCGGCTGACGCGCGGGCGAGCATGAGTGATCGGGCGCTGGGATGGCGGCTGTGAGGGATCTTGCGCGACCACCCCTCCCGGATGAGGCGGCGGCGTCGAAGGAGGACCGGAGACAGGCTCTGAAACCGGACCGGAGACAGGCCCGGGTACGGGCTGGGAGACTGGTTCGGTGCGAGCTGTCGGCTCCAAAGCCGCAGGAAGACTCGGCGGTGTTTTCGGCACCGGTGGCGGTCCGGTCGGCAAAGCGACCTCTCCATTCCAGATTGCGAGGAACTCCTTTACGCTCTGAGGTCGGTTCTCTGGCTCAACGGCGAATGCCTCGTCGATCGCAGTGAGGAACTCCAAGCTATAATTACCTTTGACCTCCTCGCGAGTCTGCAGAGGTTGAAAACTCTTGTTGGCCCCCTGGATCCGGGACGGCGCCTCCGGCGGCTTTGTGCCGGTAATCGCCTGGAGAATAACGGCAGCGATGGCGTAGAGGTCTGACCAAGGGCCCTGGCTCCCGTCTTCCTCGGCCTCTGAATAGTATTGCTCGAAAGGCGCGTAGCCAGGTGTGACGATCGCCGTCATCGGGCGGCTCTTGCTGGTGATCGCCTGACGAGCGGAACCAAAGTCGAGCAGGATCGCGCTGCCCTCGGAAGTGACGTAGATGTTGTCAGGCTTCACGTCACGGTGCAAAAACCCGGCCTCGTGCACCACCTCGAGCCCGCGCAGCAGCGGTTCGAACAGGTCACGGATCTCCGACTCGCGCGGAGTGCGCTTGAGATCTTTGACCCATTTCGAAAAGGTGACGCCCTCGACATACTTGGTGACGATGTAAGCGGTGCCATTCTCCGAGAAAACGTCAAACACCTGAACCACAGCTGGGTGAGCACACGCCACCAGGGTTTGAGCCTCTTCGATGAATCTCTGGCGCGCCCAATCATAGTCCTGCTCGTCGTCAGGATTCGCGGCCATAACGGTGTTGCCATTGACTCGCGTCGCGATGTCGATCGGGAGTAGCTCCTTGATCGCCACAGGCATGTTGAGGCTCTCATTACTGGCCAGATAGGTGATGCCAAAGCCGCCCGATCCGAGCACGTCTTTGATCACGTATTTTTCGTTCAGCTTTGTCCCATTGGGCAGAGCGAGGCGGTTTTTCGAACGGTTCGGTTTCGACATGATGACAAGCGGTTGATTGGGTAGTCGGGAAGGTAAAAAGTGTAGGTCAAAAAGTTATTCGGGGACAACAACTGCGAGTCGGAATCCACGGTCGGCTCGACGGCGATTGAGATAAACCCCTTCGCGATGTTTGACTCCGTAGGCAGCGCTGCTAGTCGAATCTTCGGCAAAAAAGGACCCGCCCCGGACCACTCGCATCGACTGGAGAGATCGGAAAGGATCGTGGACCCACTCGGCCGCATTTCCAATCAGATTTCGGAATCCATAGCGATTGATAGGCCCCTCTGAAACCGGCGCAGTTGTGGCGCGCCTGATCACGTAGCCTTCGCTGATCGGATCGGCATCTCTCCAGAGACGAAGAGAGTCGGTTCTGCTGCGACGGTTTGGGTCAAAATCAATTTCGTTGACCAGTTCCGTCATGCCTAGGGCGATCGAGAATTCGAGATCAGACGGCAATCGATAGACCGCGTGAGTCGAGAGCTCGTCGAGCTGCTCGCGATCGACTTGATTCTTCCAGCGAATGAATGCCTGACAGTCTCTCCAGCTGACTCCGCAGACGGGGTGGTTCTCAGACTGGGAGAATCCGAGTCCGGAATCCCAGGTCGCGTCTGGAGAGTGGACCCACTCGTCACCATCCCAGATCTGAAGCTGAAGATGAGTGCGTGAGGTGTCCTGAGTGTAGCCGGTCGCATTGACGAATTCGCGAAATTCTCCTCTCGAGACCTCTTCCGTCGCGACGAAAACCTGCTCTATCCCAAATTCAGGCGTGTGGGGTAGCTCGAGAAATGGCTCACCCGATCCAATGACAAAAGTTGGGAGATCGACGGGTTCCTCCGACGGTGCAGCGTTAGCATCAGGGCTGGACTGCTGAGGCTCTCTCTGGCGCCGGCGTTCTGGAGAATCAGCATCAGGATCGATGTTAGCGAGATCTGTGTCGGGTGCCTCGCCCGAACCGGTCGTGTCCTCGTCGCGACTCGTCTCTGAGGGAGAGGCCTCCCCTTCTCCAGTCGCATACTCATCATTGCCGCGACCACTCCCTCCGGCCGGTGAAGCTCCTTCCTCCGAGGATCGCTGCGCGAGCAAGGTCTCGGTCCCGCCATCGAAGAATCCATCTTCGACCACTTGCCGAATGAAAAAACCACTCGCGACTAGCAATCCCAAGGTGAGCGCGCCGAACGCAAGCTTGTAACCGAGGCCGAGCCGACTCGCTTCTCTGACCCGCTTTTTCTGCTGCACAGCCCGAGTCGCGTAGCGGAGAGGTTCAGTTTGTGCCCCGCGCATTGCCGCCCACCACTGCTCGACATCCCGCGGCCGCTTCTCCGCCTGAATCTGAAAGCCCCAATCGAGCGCCGAGAGAAATTCAGGACTGTAGTTTTCAAAGAAAGCTCGCGGCGCACCGGGGCGAACCCCCTTGAGCAGTTGAGTGCCTCGATCAGGATCGTGCATCACCTCGACCGCCTCAAGAAACTGGGGCGAGTAGCGCGCTCGATTCGCCTCAGAGAAAATGTCAGGATCGTGCGACTGCGTCGATCGCGGCAGCATCCGTATTGAAATGTCGGGCGGAGCTCCGCCGATCGTGGAAGTGAGAATCACAGCGGCCATTGCGTGGATATCAGTCCACGGCCCCTGGCGATTACCGGTCGAGCCATCAGTGGGATACTGCTCAAAAGGGGCAAAGCCCGGTGTGAGGACCGAGGTCAGCGTCCGACTGACCGCACCCGAGGCGTAGCGTGCGGCACCGAAGTCGAGCAGCAGCGGATGGCCATTGTCACCGATGAAAATGTTATCGGGCTTGATATCGCGATGAAGAATCCCGTAGGAATGAACATGACCAAGCCCCTCCAGCAGTGGCTTGACGATCAAGAGGATATCCTGCTGCGAAAGCGGCCGCTGGTGTTGCTCGAGGAATTGTGAAAGCGTTTTCCCTTTCACATAATCCATCACCAGGTAGGCGGTCCCGTTTTCGGCGAAGGTCTCGATGACATTGACGACGGAGGGATGGCTGCACTCTCGAAGCATGTCGCCCTCGATCAAAAAACATCGCATCGCGTGTTTGAATTCTTCGGAAGCATGCTGCCCCCTTGGCACCACCGAGGTCTCCATCTCCCGAGTAACCGACATCCCTGGAAACAGCTCTTTGATAGCGACCTCTCTCCCATCAAGGACAGAGTGGCCGTGGTAGACAATCCCAAAACCGCCCGAGCCGAGGACTCGATTGACCCTGTATCTTCCAACAGGACTTCCCTCGGGAAGAGCCATTTTGTGTCTCGAAGAAGCCATCCAAATTAAAACGTGTCGTTGTCGGCACCTCTGAGAGAGGCAACCGATCCTACTCCTATTCTACTCGCACTGTGAAATTTGGTTACAGAGGGAATTCATTCAGGTGAGAAAAAGGACCACGAGCAAAAGGATAATGAGGAGCGCGAACACTCCTATGAGAATCAGGAGCGAGTGCTGGAGATGATCGACCCGCTCTCTCGGTGGCGCTTGCGGCGTCGCTTGCTGAGGCGCTGCTGGTGGGAGAGGCGCTTGGGGTCTCGGTTTGGGCTGACAGGCCACCGCTGGTGGAACTGGGACATTTCTCTGGGCCGCAGGCTTTCGTTGAGCTTCGGGGCGTGGCCTATTGGCGTCCTTTCCAGCCGGACTGTTTCTTGCGGGCGAACGCTGAGGAGACTTGGCTCTTTGGGCCGACTTTTTCCTGACCTTCAACAGATTGGAGAGGACCTCCTCCATACTCTGAGTGCGATCTTCGATATCGAGGGCGAGGCCTCGATGGATCGTGTCAATCAAGACGGGCGAAAGGGCACGACCACCTACCCCTTCTGGCCGGAGCGACTTGAGCGGCTCTCGTTTTTCACTCCCGAGCATCTCGAGCTTCCGCTGCGAAGATGGCGGCGGTTTTTTCCCGGTCAGGCAGGTGTAAAGGGTCGCGCAGAATGCGTAGATGTCAGTCCATGAGCCAATCTGCCCATCGTAGTGATATTGCTCGAATGGTGAAAAGCCATCTTTGACAATTGGGATGGAATTGCCCCGAGTGACCTGAAGATAGTTTTCCTGCAATTGTTTGGCGGCTCCGAAATCAATCAGGACGGGCTGGCCACTGTCCTCGATAATCACATTATCCGGGCTGATGTCCCGGTGAAAGAGATGCTGCTCATGCGCATGGATTAATCCTCTTGCGAGGGGGATCGCAATTCTTACGAGCTCGTCGGGGTGCATTCCGCGCCCTGCTTTTGCCTCCTTTTTATAAAGCTGATTCAGCGTCCTCGAACCGACGTAGGGCATCAGAATGTAGCCGGTGCCATGATGCTCGAAGTAGTCTTCCACCTTCACGAGATTGGGGTGGTTGAGCCGCTTCATGGTGAGGGCCTCTCGGTGGAAGCGCTTCAGGGCATGCTCAAAGTAGGGCTGATCTTCTTCGGTAATCAACTCGACTGATTGGTCGCCGCTTCGGAAGACAAGCGACCTCGGAAAAAGCTCTTTGATTGCAAACTTTTCTACGCCACCACGACCAT
>JBCCBR010000187.1:0-7052 GCA_039033935.1 Verrucomicrobiota bacterium | reverse complement strand
GCGCTTGGCGTTCGGGGGGATGGCCGAGTCGGCACTGCAGGACTGAATTTCTACAATTTGACCAAGGCGACTCTCGGTCTCGTCGAACATCTCCTCGCAAGCCACTCGGGAGACGGTCGTCCCTCGATCGCAATTGCCCGGGACACTCGTCACTTCGGTAAGGACTTCATCGACTGTGTTTGCCGAGTCGCGACCGAAAAAGGCTGCGATGTTTACGTTTTCCCCGAGCCTCGATCAACTCCCCAGCTCAGCTTCGCGGTGCGGGAGCTCGGCACCACCGCCGGGATTGTGCTGACCGCGAGCCACAACCCACCGCACGACAATGGCTACAAAGTTTACGGCTCGGATGGTGCGCAAATTGTCGAACCCGATGCGAGCCAGATCATCGCCCGGGTCAACGCAATTGCGGGCGAGAATTACGAGCCTGTCCCCGAAAATGAACATGGCAGTGTTCATCAAATCGGGTTGGAAAATGACGAAGCCTACATGGCTCGACTGGAGTCGCTGCTGCTCGATCCGGAACTGGTAAAATCGCAGACGGATCTCAAAATCATCTTCACCAATATCCACGGGACCGGAGGCCGTATCGCACCGGCAATGCTCCGGCGTCTCGGGTTCGAGTGCGACACCGTCCCAGCCCAGGATGTAGAGGACGGCTCATTTCCGACTGTGCCATCGCCCAATCCCGAAAATGCGGCCGCCCTCCAGATGGGCATTGACCAGGCCGAGGCGAGCGGGGCCGACATCGTGATCGGAACCGACCCCGACTGCGACCGCATGGGAGTGGTGGTGAGAAACGGAGCCGGTGAAATGACCCTCCTCACCGGAAATCAGATCGGGTCCCTCATGGCCTACTACCGGCTGCTGAAGTTCACCGAGCAGGGTATCGTCAACGATTCCAATCGCGATCACGCGGTGCTCGTGAAAACCTTTGTCACCACTGAATTGCAATCCGCTATCGCACGGAAATTTTCGATCCCGATCGTCAACACCTTGACCGGCTTCAAATACATCGGCGCCAAGCTGCGGAAATATGAGCAAGCGCTGCCAGAGGAAGCGCAGTCGCGATACAAGCACTTGAGCGATGCCGAAACACGCGACCTGCGGTTGACTCATTCGCATTTCTTCGTGTTTGGCGGAGAGGAAAGCTATGGCTATCTCGGGGCTGACTTTCTCCGGGACAAAGACGGGAACGGGGCCGTGGTCATGTTTGCTGAGGCAGCGGCCTACGCAAAGTCGCGAGGCCTCACCCTCGTCGAGCTGCTCGACGAACTCTACGCCCAGCACGGCGTTTACCTCGAAGGCCAGCATGCCGAAGTGCTCGCCGGAGCAGATGGTGCCGCCCAGATCCAGGCTCTCGCCAAAAGCTACTCAGAGACTCCCCCGACCGAGATCGATGGGGTGGCGGTGAAACAAGTCCGGGACTTTGCGAACGAGGATTTCACCGACGAGGAAGGCGATCTCATCCCCAAAGAAAAGATGGTCTTCGTCGACCTTGTTGATGGCCGCGCCTTTGCGGTGAGGCCCTCGGGAACCGAGCCGAAAATCAAATTCTACATTTACCAACGCCCCGAGCCAGGAGCCACACCGCCGGATGATCTCGCTGTCGCCAAAGCAGAAGCAACCCAGCGTTTTGATGCTCTAAAAGGCGCCATCGTGAGCGACATGAAGGCCCGTCTCGCGGGTTAGCGGGTGAAGCGCTGAGTTGGCGTGTCCTTGGACTTTGCCCCCACAGGTGGCGGAAATCGGCCATCGCAGCACCCACGATCATGCCCTGTCGGGAGTCTGTTTGATGAATATATTGTGAAAGGTGGGAATCGGACCTGCTTCGCAAAATGAACCGCGCATCCCTTATGATCAGCCGCAGACAATCTCTCTCAACACTCGCCTCCGGGATCGGAGCAGCGGTCGGGTCGACCATGTTTCCGGAAATCACGCGAGCCGCCTCGATCATTTCGGGCGGGCCGAAGCGAATCATCTTCTTCCTTCAGAATCAGGGCTTCGATCCGAAGACCTGCATCCCAGCTGGCATGAGCAGCAGCGGGAGTCTCGCCAAGAAAAAGCTCCCCGAGCCGATCACAGCACTTGAGCCCCTCAAGGAGCGGCTTCACATCATCAACGGCCTTCACGGAACCCACACCAGTCCATCGCACAGCGCCTTTTTCGGAGCACTCGGCGGCTACCGAGGGAGCGACGGGGTTCCTCCGAGTGCCTCGACGATTGACTACGAGCTCGCCCGAGTTTTGCCCGAGACAATGCTCCCACACCTTTGCATCGGGATGGATTCGATCGAAAACATGAGGTCAAAGCCTACCGTCGCGAACCTCTCAGCGAGCGGAGCGGGTCGTCCGATTTTTATGCATTCCAACCCGAACCATCTCTACCAGACCCTCTATGGCGGTATTTCTGAGGGAGAGATCAGGCGTGAGCACGAAGCTCGCTCTGGAATGCTCGATCGCATCGAGTCACTCGCCGCAGCCAAGGGCCAGCCGCTTCCCCCATCTGATCGGGAGCGATTCGGCCAGTATGTCGAAGGCTTTGGCGAGATCAACGGCCTGCGAGAGCGGCTCGGATCCATTTCCGATCACCTCCGCCAGTTTGCTCCAGAAGTGGATGAGCGCTACACCAACCCAGAATTTGAAACCGACTGGCACGACGCGCTGCTCGATCTCGGTGTCTCCGCACTAAAATCAGGTATCACCAGCGTGCTCACGATTGGCTCGGGCCGCGGCGAGATCTTTGGATCGTGGAAGGGTGTCGGGGTTGAGCAACAGGGCCACAATCTCGGTCACATGGAGCAACCGGACAACCCGATCTGGATCAAGATCCGGCAATACAATAGTCGCATGCTGGTTCGGCTGGTCGAGGAGCTTGAAAGCGTGCCAGAGGGCAGCGGTTCGATGATGGACAACACTCTGATCGTCTATACCAGCAACAACGCTGACCGTCAGCACACCAGCGGCGCCAACTGGCCGGTCATGCTCCTCGGCGATTGCGGAGGTATTTTCAAAACCGGCTGCTTCACCCAGCTCGACGAGAAACGTCCCATCAATGCCCTCTATGCCAGCCTGCTGCGATCAGCCGGAGTCAACTGCGACCGGTTTAACATGAGCCAGCGAATGGCGAAGAAGTTCGACACCGGCAACGGTCCACTTGGCGAAGTCTTTGCATGATTGCGCGCAGCCAGGTGCTCTTGGCTACCCTGGCGCTCGCGCTGTGCAGCTCTGCACAGGCGAAGGAGCGCTTCATCCCCGGTGCCCCCGTCGAAGGCGATTTCTACGAGATCGCCGACACCTTTTTCGAGACGCACTGCTACGACTGTCACGACGACCTCGTCGCTGAGGCAGGTCTCTCCCTGCTCGATCTCGGACCTGTCGATGAGACCAACGCGGCGGTCTGGAAGTCGGTCTGGGCTCAGGTCGCCCTGGGCGAAATGCCTCCCAAGAAAAAGCCAACTCCCGAAATCCTCGACCGGCTCCGTTTTTCAGATTGGATTGTCGGGGAACTCACTCGCGAGCTTGCTGACAAGGGCGGCTTCAAAGCCCATCTCGATCCCGACAAAGCAAACTTCGTCGATCATGATCTGCTTTTCGGCGAACTGCCTGAGGCCATTGAACTGATCCCAACCGCCTCCCCCACCCGGATCTGGCGTCTGACTCCGCAAGAGCACATCACGCGGCTTAACGAACTGATCAACACAGAACCTGAGTTCGATCCTGAAAAGCCCGGCCTCCGCACCCATGGCGATTTTGTCCCGACCAACCACGGCGGTGAACTGAAGCTCTACTTTGGCACCGACCGGATCATCTCCTGGCAGGGAGGCACGGTCGCCTACGCAACCTCTGTCAAAAGCATCCCGGTTGTCCTCTCCTCGGCGAGGAAACACGGCTTCGAAAACTACCCCGATTTCTACACGGTAAACAACGCAGAGGCCACGCAGATCCTTACCAAAGCCGAAGACATCCTCGAATACATGGCCTACGGGCCTCTCAGCATCGCTAATCCCGAGCAAATCACGGACGACCCCAAAACCTACAAAATGGAGGGTGACATACGAGGTCTGCCGACCGCGCTGGTCTACAGCACCGAGGTCGTCCGGCCCCTCACACCGATCTATGATTTGCTGAAAGAGAAAGACGATCGCGATGACGAGGCTCTCCGCGCCGCGGTTGATTATCTCTTCGAAGCGCTCACCTTCCGCCCGCCAACCCCGCAGGAGTCCGACGACTACCTCACTTTGCTAATCGACTCGATCAATAAAGTCGGTCGTGAGCGAGGCATCGTCATGGGACTCTCCGCGATCTTTCTCGACCGTGATGCTCTCTTCCGCCCCGAGCTGGCCGAGACGGGAGAGGCTGACGATCACGGCCGCATCCAACTGCAGGACTGGGAGCTGGGGCTCGCTGTCAATCACGCGCTCCGCTACATCCGCCCCGACCCAGCTTTGCGTCAGGCGATCGTCGAAGGCCGCATGCGAACCCGTGAAGACGTCGCCCGCGAAGTCAGCCGGATGCTCGCGGACGATAGTATCCGCAAGCCGCGGGTGCTGCGCTTCTTCCGCGATTACTTCGATCACGATCTCGGCGGCTATATCTGCAAGGACTCCCGCGCTCTGGCCGATACCGGAGTCTCGAACCGTGGCGACGCGCACTTCCGCGCGATGTTCGACGCCACCGCCAGCACCGACCGTCTCATCGAGCTCATCCTCGACCGCGATCGCGACGTCCTGCGAGAGCTACTCACGACTCAACAGGTCGTTGTGACCCGTGGAGACGGGACCTACTTTGGCCGTTTCCACACCGCCGAAGAGCGAAAAGAAGCGATTGAGAAAAGAAAGCAGATTGAGGCCGAAGAACGTGGGGCTCTCGAACAGGGAATCGCGGAGGCGGAGGACGAGCTCGCTGAGATCGAGGCGAAGCTGAAAGACGGAGTGGCCGACCGCGACGAGCGCAAGAAATTGACCGACCGTGAAAAGGGATTAAAAGCCCGGAAACAAAGCCTCGCGGCAAAGCTCAAGCGCTACCGCAACGACTTCAACATCAACGTGACGCCGGCAACTTTCGCGGGACCAGAGATCTACGCCCGAGTCAGTCGCCGATCCTTCGGAGCTGGCTCGATGAAGCCTGAGCGCACGCTCTCGACCGTCCCTGAAGGAGAGCGCCTCGGCATTCTGACGCATCCTGCATGGCTCGTCTCCCATTCCGATGCGATGGACAATCACGCGATCCACCGTGGCATCTGGGTGCGCAAGCGTCTGCTTGGTGGTGGTATTCCCGATGTTCCGATCACGGTAGATGCGATGCTGCCCGACGAGCCAGACACATCCCTGCGCGAGCGGATGCGGGTGACTCGTGCTGAGTATTGCTGGAGCTGTCACGAAAAAATGGACCCACTCGGTCTACCATTTGAGATGTTTAATCACGCTGGCGTCTTCCGTGCGCAGGAACTTGGCGAACCAGTCGATACCAGCGGTGAAATCATCGACTCGGGCGATCCGGCGCTCGATGGGCCAGTCGAAGATGCAATCGATATGATCCAGAAGCTGGCCGACAGTGAGCGGGTCGAACAAGTCTTCGTGCGCCATGCTTTTCGTTTCTGGATGGGACGAAACGAGACACTCCACGATCGCGACGTGTTGCAGGAAGCCCACCGCGCCTATCGCGATAATGGCGGGAGCATGAATGCTCTGATCCTTTCGCTCCTCACCTCCGACGCATTTTTGTATCGGCGCGACGAACAAGCTCCCACGGTGGTTTCGGTCGCGCCCGAAGAATAGCGGCCCTTTCTTCGCCGCAGGCCAGAGGCCTGCGCTCCAGCTCGACCGGAGAATAGGCGTCCTCGCCTGTTCCCAGAGCCTCGCGACGATTTTCAGGGCGCGTCTCTTCCATCCGATCGGCAGGCCAGAGGCCTGCGCTCCACCCCGATCGGAGAATAGGCGTCCTCGCCTGTTCCCAGAGCCTCGCGACGATTCCACGGTCACTCTTCGCCCCTCATCCGCAGGCCAGGGGCCTTCGCTCCTGACCGCGCAACCGCCACCCACCAAAAGCCCGGTTGAAAACCACCTTAAAAGCACCACGCTTGCTCCGCGTGATATGCCCCTCACCCGATCCAGCATCGCAGCTCTCCTTCCCTGGCTTAGCGCTATCGCGAGCGGCGTCATCCTCGCTTTCACCTGCGCCCCGTGGAACGCGACCGAGCTGGTCTGGATCTGGGCCTGGCCCCTGCTGGCGGTGCTCTGGTTTGCACGAAGCGTCCGTGGCTCTGCCAAGAAAGGCTGGTGGATCGGGTGGACAGCTGGCTTCGCCTTTTTTGTGACGAGTAATCACTGGCTCTGGATGGTCGGGAAAGTAGCGGAGACTTTCTGGGCTGGCCTCGGAGCCTGCATTTTTCTGAACGCATATCTCGCCTGCTATTTCGGCCTATTCGGTGCATTTGCGGCCACCGCCGGACGCTGGATTTTGACCGAGCCTGAAAGATCACCAAAACACGATTTATTTAACCAATCCTTCGCAGTCCTGCGAGTCGCCGCCCTCAACGGGGCAGCCTGGTGTGGGCTGGAATGGATCCGGGGCTGGCTCTTTACCGGATTCGGATGGAACGGACTCGGTGTCGCGCTCCGCGATCACCTCCTCCTCGCACAGCTTGCCGATGTCATCGGACTGACTGGCTACAGCTTTATCCTCCTCTTCTGCAATGTGATCGGGTTTGCCACGGTGATCCGACTAGGACGTGAGTTCGCCAACCGTCGCCGGATGCGACCTCATCTCGACTTCGCGGTGGGCGTCGCCCTGATCATTGGTCTTTTCATTCATGGGACCTTCCGTCTCTCTCATCCGATCGGCGAAACGGTTGATTTGCGAGCTCGTATTCTGCAGCTCAATATCGATCTCAAAGACAAATGGTCCGATGAAATCGAAGTTCGCCAGAGAGTCATCTACGACTATCGCGATCTGACCCACCGAAAAACGATTACAAAAGCCTGAAGTTGATGCTGGGCCTTGAGCGAGCCGTTCGCGTGCCGGTCCCGCACAGCTCGAAAGCAGATCGGATTT
>JBCCBR010000186.1:0-7067 GCA_039033935.1 Verrucomicrobiota bacterium | reverse complement strand
CGGTGAGATCTCGCGTCGCCACCAGCGCGAACGCCCCCGTCACGATGGAGAGGAACATGACCACATTCGCCGCGAGCGGGAGAAAGCCATAGCGCTCTTCGCCCAGCTCGCGCACCAGATAAGGCACGAACCAGATCCCAATCGCCACAGTCGCCACCATGAGCGCGAGATTCGAGGCGAGGTTGCGCCCGAAGACGAACCGGCCCCTGGCGAAATGGGAGGTGCCTTCGTCGGTCTCGGCGCTTAACATGCTACCGCCTCTGGTCGCCGCCGGAGCGGCACCTTTGGCGAAGTCATCCGGTGTCGGTTCCGGTGTCAGGTAAAGGCATTCACGGGGGCGCGGTGCGACAATTCAAGCGAAAAGGGGGGGCAATCCGTTCCCGGTTTTGCGCAAGCCTCAGAAAGCAATCAAAATACGAATCGACGAAAAGCCAATTCCGACTCGTTGCTGCAGGTGATTGTGCTGCGGATGCGCAATTTCTTTGCCCGTTGAATGCGTGAACGCCCTTCAATCGCGGGGAACATTCCAGCTCAGGGCCAATCGTCGTCACCGACCGGGATGAAATATTCGTAAAATCCGAGCATCATTTCATCGACCGATCGTTTTCCCCAGCGAACCACTTGGCTGGGATCGGGGTTGGCCGGATTCTCGGCGCTGTTGTCGAAGGTCGCCGTGGCTCGGAGCGTCGATCCGGGATGGAGCAGAAGCGGTTCTTTCAGCCGGTAGTTGAGCTGCCAGCTGAACAGATAGTTCGGCACCTCGAGGAGGACGGTGGTGTTTCCTGGCTGGATCAGTTCATAGCGGAAACTCTTTCCTCGGTAGTGCATGTGCGGAAAATAGGCGAGGATACCGACCTTTCTTCGCAGAGTCTTCTCAGCAATGCTGATGTACTTCGGTTGATTCGGCGGGATGCGGAGATCCAAGTCCACGATATCCCCAGTGAGCACCTCGTAGTCGGGCGGCTCGGGAGCAAAGTGAAGACCGAGCTGGCTGAGGTCTTCACCTGCAGTGCCGTTGGGGACGTAGTGGATCTGAAAGCTGAGATTGCCGGAGGCCTTGACCTTTCTGGCAAATCCTGGCGGATACTCGACTCCGGTGTTTCCGGGAGCGTAAATCACCATCCAGTCCTGCACGCCAACGAGTCCTTTCACGTTCGCCTCGTCCTCCTCGTTGTAGACGACGATGTGATGAACCAGTTCACGATTTCCCGGCAGGATTTCGAGGGCCCGAACCCAGCGGTCTTCGCTCAATCGGGTCGGTATCTCAATGCGGACGTAGGGCACGGTTCCCTCCGCAGGAATTTCGACCGGCTCCGGCATTGCGATGATGTGGTCGGGCGGTCCTAGCTTCCAGCCATCGTGCGGCAGGATCGGGGATTCGGGCGTATCCTCGATCTCACCTTCAGGGAAACCCGGGGTATTCAGCCATGCCATCAGATCTCGCCTCTCGCGGTCGGAGAGCGAGCGTTCGTTGGCCCAAGGGCTTTCCGTTTCATGAGGCTGCCGAGCGGCGAACCAGGGCGGCATCAACCCGTCGGAAACGACTCGCTGGATGACGCGTGATCGCTCAACAACGGCTTCGTAGGAGTCGAGGGCAAACGGAGCCTCGCCTCCGTCGTAGTGGCACTCGAGACAGTTCCGCTGAATAATACGCGAGATTTCGCGGTGATAGGTCGGCCCGGAATCGCTAACAGCCGGATCTGCACTGCCGCCCAGGAAAAGCTCGCATCCGGGAGCTTCGGTCGCGGCGATGGTCGGTCGCGTCCCAGCGAGTAGAGAATCGATCGCCATCTTCAAATATTCATGGGATGACTCTTCGCGGCTATAGGAGATGCCATACTGGTCGGAAATCGCCCCGCGATAATTCAAGGTTCGCGAAGAGTCGAGCAGGAAAACTTCGGTCGTCGTGCTTGCGTCGAGTGTTCTGGCGATCGACAGCTCGACATCGCGAATGTAGGTGCCGCCGAAGTTGGCCTCGCGAATTAGGCGATCGATGTCGCTTTGCTCCTCGGAGGCGAATGGATTGACGAGCAGCAGTCCGATATTCTTCGCGGCCAGTTCGGAGTGCAGATCAACGAGCTTGGGGAAGAACCGCTTGCTCACCGGGCAGGTGGCGCTGGTCATCGCGATGACCATGGCCGTCTGGTCTCGAAATTCGCTGAGCCTCGCCCGCTCCCCGGAGAGCGCGGCAAACTTGAAATCGGAAACCTGTCTCCCGATCCCAGCCTCGCCTGGAGCGATGATTCGCGGGCCGATCACCAGGGAGCTGGGAGGTTGCTCGGGCTTACTGGGAAACTGTCGCTTCAGATACCACTTCGCCTGCTCCAGCTGATATTTCACCGGCTCCTTGAAGCGTGGGGGCACGACTCCGCGCGCGAACCAAAGCACGGGCAGCAGGATCACGAGGATCCCTATCAATCTCCGTTTCACGATTGAAAGTGTTCTTCCCTCCCCTTAAGTAGTCAATCGCGTTTCCTCAAACATCGTCTTCATGCGACGGTCACGCGTCGATCTGCGCGGCATTTTTCCGGCACTGCGAAGCGGACTCCAGGCGAAGGTTGCTGACGTTCCTTCCTAGTGAGGAGTCGCTGCCACGCGGAGATCTCCGGCAGCGGGCCGAGGCGGTCGCAGCCTATCTACAGTCGGATTCACGGATTATTACGGGTGCGAGAGTCGTGCTGGCCTTTCACTGCGGACCGGATTTCATCGCGGCGCTGCTGGGTTGCCAACTTGCGCGAACGGTCCCGGTGCCGACGAGCCTGCCGGATTTTCGGGCGCAGAGAGAGCGGATCGAGGCAATCCTCGACGACTGCTCCCCTACCCTTATTCTGACCTCGAACGAGGCGCTCGAATCGCTCTCGGACACTTTCGGAAGACGCATGCCGGTGATTTCGGTGACGGGCTTTGCGCAGGCAGGCGACATCGTATCGTGGGACGACCTGCCCAGCGATTCACTCGCGCTTCTCCAGTACACCTCAGGCTCCACCGGCTCGCCTCGCGGGGTCATGCTGACTCACCGGAATCTGATGGCCAATCTCGCGATGCACCGTGAGACTACGCGATGCGACGAAGACTCCGTGATCGTCAGCTGGCTGCCGCATTTCCACGACATGGGGCTGATCGTGATGTTGCTAGGGACGCTGTATTTTGGCTGTCACGGGGTATTTATGCCGCCGGAACGGTTTCTCCGGCGACCGATGCGCTGGCTGGAGGCGATCTCGACGCACCGGGCGACACTCTCCGGGGCGCCAAACTTCGCGTTCGACTGGTGCGTGCGAATGGCGAAGCCGGAGGACATCGATCGACTCGATCTTTCCTCCCTCCGCTATTTGTTTTCGGGTGCCGAAGCGATCTCTCCGGCGACGACTCGGGCATTTCTGGCAACCTTCTTGCCCGCCGGGTTGCCCCCGGAGTCTCTTCGCAACTGCTACGGCCTAGCCGAGGCGACTGTGATCTGCACGGGAGGCAGCCTGCCGGGACCTCCGCGTTACGTCGTCGCAGAACCGGCGAGTCTGACGCGTGGGATCTATTCGGCAGCGGCGGATGGTCAGGAGATCGCGGAGATTGGCGAGTCACTCGGAGACGAGACATTCGAGATCGTGGACCCGGTTTCTTTTCAGCGAAACGCTGAGGGTGAAATTGGGGAATTCTGGATCTCAGGATCGCACGTGTCACCTGGTTACTGGGGCCGGAAAAAGGAGAATGAAGCCACGTTTTCAGGTAGGATCGTCGGCTGCGAAACATCTTTCCTGCGCACCGGCGACCTTGGGTTTCGCCACGATGGATCGCTATTTTTCACGGGGCGACTGAAGGAAACGATTCTTCTGCGCGGGCGCAATCTCTTTCCTCAGGATCTCGAGAGGGCTGCAGGAGGCGAACGGACCATGGTGGCGATCGGGACCGACTCGGAGGGTCTCGTCTTGATCGCGGAAGCATCGACCGCCGAGACGGACTACGCGGGAATCGCTGGGGAGATCCAACAGGCGCTGAGCGAGTTTGCCCGAGTCCGTGCGGATTCGGTCATTTTTGTGAAGAACGGTGCCATCACTCGAACCACCAGCGGGAAGTGGGAGCGCGTCGCTATCCGGAAGAAACTCGAGTCGGACGAACTGGAGCCGTTCATTCTTGCCCGGATCGATTACGAAACGCCTCCTGCTGGCCGGGATCTGCCTGTTCTCGGTGACTCACCGTCACTGCCCGAGATCCAAGAGTGGCTGGCGACGTGGCTGGGCATTGATGCGATCGCTCCGGACGAGAGTGCGCTGCTGTTCGGACTTGATTCGCTGAGTTTGGTTAGGCTCGCAAGCGATCTGGAGGCGGCCACTCCGGACGATCGATCGCTCACGCAATGGCTCGCCTCTCCGACGTCGCGGCATCTTCACGAACTCATTCGTGGCGACCGCAGGAAAGATGTGGCCAAAAAGACTGACAGCCTACCGCCCACCCAAAGCGCGAGAGATCGATTTCTCTATCGGTGGACCCGGATCGGGCCGATGGTGCGAAACCGCCCGCTTTTTCGTTATTCGACTGGTAACCGTGTGCTCCGTCGTTTGATCGACCACATGCCGAAACACTTTCCCGACGAGACCCGGGTGCTGCGATCGCTGGCCGATGCGGCGGGGATCGAGGATGTGGACGCGGTGATCCGTCTCAGCTTTTTCACCAGCTTCTGGAATACCTGGCGGGAGAAGACCTGGAGTCGCGATCTCGGAAATCTCCTGGTCGAGGGTGAATCGATCCCGAACGATACTGGGGCAATCCTGGCTCTGCCGCATTTCTCGGCCAACTGGATGTTTCGGTATCTGCCATTCATAGAAGATCGTGAGATCGCGATCGTCGGTCGCCTGAATGAAAACCTCCTCACGGCACAGAGGAGGGAGGGATTCTCAGCGTCGATGGACGAAACGACCCTGAATGCGGGCACGTTTCATCGAGCGGTCGAGGTCGCACGCGCCGGTGGTCTGGCGATCATTCTGGCAGACGACTCGGTGGGGCGCGGTGGCATCACCATCCCGTTTCATGGCCGCCTGCGACCGATCCGACCGGGGATACGCGAGCTGGCTCGACGCACGGGTTGCCCAGTGTATCCAATGTTCCCCGAGCTACATTTCGATGGCTCTTTTCGGGTCTCGATCCTGCCGCCGCTGCCGGAAGACGGAATGCTGGAGGCCTACGGAGAGGTGCTGCTGGAACGGTGGGCGCGGGATCTTGGCCAGACTCAATGGTGGCTTATGCAAAAAATCGCCAACCTTCCCGCTCTCGAACACCCATGAATTTTCGTCACAGTCTCCAGCGTTTTTTCGCGGTCGATGCGGCGCGAAAGCGTCTCGTGCTGGAGGCGTTGGTGATTCTCACATGGGCCAGAGTGGTAGTCTGGATTGTGCCCTTTCGGCAGGTAGCGAAGATGCTGAGTTCGTCCAAGGCGTCGGAGCCAATCGGCAGTCCTGCTGAGGCCAACAATATCGGATGGGCGATTCGGGTGGTTTCGAATCGAGTTCCGGGTTTTCACTGTCTGGTTCAAGGCCTCGCCGCCACCAGGATGCTGCACCGGCGGGGGCTCCCGGCATCGACCCACTTCGGAGTACGGAAAGATCCCGAGACTGCTGCGATCGGAGCCCACGCGTGGGTCATCTGTGACGGAGAGGTAATCACGGGGGAACGAAACCGATCGAATTTCGAGCCGATCGCCACTTTTGGAGATAAGTCAAAATAATGGACACGAGATCACTGGAAGAGCTTTTTGTGATTGGGGTGGGAGTGATGTTCCTCGTCTGGGCCTGTGCCAATCTTGGCTTCATTCTCTATAGCGCGCGCGGCGTCCCGAGACTGCTCCAGCGCAACTACTTCCTCGCGTTCATGAACTGGCGAATGTTCTCGGTGGAGGAGTCACATAATCCGTGTGCCGGAGTCTTCGAACTGCAGAGTTGTTCCGATTCGACAGGTGAGTGGCAATGCCGCGCAAGCTCCCGGGTCAGGTGGAGATTTCTGAACGTCTTTTGGGCACCACACCTCATGCTGACTCAGCCGATTCAGCGCAACGGGCTTGCTTTGCTGAAGTTGGTGCGAGACCTCGGTATTGGCGTTGACGCGATCGAGGAGAAAATCTACGCACGCTATTTCCGCGTTGTCGCCGAATCGATGCGATCCCAGGATGATAAGACTACTGATCGGTGGCGCGTGATGTTCCTACCTGAAGTCGGACGCAGGGAAACCGGGGATGTGATTTACGAGTTCTCACTGCCATCATGATCGAGACGACCGATTGCCTACTCGCTGTGATGACGATGTTTTCCATCGCCGTCGTGATATCGACGCTTGAGTTTTTCGCTGTCCGTCGGCAATTCTCCATGCCCGGAGCACTCGACCGAACGGTCATGGTCCCAGAAGGGTTTCCGAGAGTCCGTCGGTGGATTGGGATCATCGATGGTCCGCGCTGCGTGCTCTTCCTGCTGGTGCTTCGTGCGGTTGTCGCGATCGCGACGATTCCAGCGATCGCTGTGGATGGTCCGGCCTGGGTGCCACTCTGGGTGCTGGTCGGGTTGACGGCGTGGAGGAACCTCCGATTTCTAAATACTCACTGCACCTCCTGGAGCCTCGAGATGCTGACCTACCCACCGATCGCGGTTCTGAGTCTGTTTCCGCAGAATGAGACTCTCGCCTTGATCTGTCTGGGATCGATCGCAATTCAGACCGGGCTCGCCTATTTCGGGGCGGGATTCAGCAAGCTCATGTCTGGTCCGTGGCGGAGGGGCGATGCCCTCGCCTGGTATCTCACGGAAGGGCAGTTTTCCATGAAACTCGGGCATCTGATTTCTCGCAGGCCCGCCCTGTGGAAACTCCTGACGTGGGGAGTCATCCTGTTCGAGGTCGGTTTCTTCACCTGTTTGTTCCTCGGGCCAGCTTGGTGCGCGGTGATGATGCTCGTCGGGTTGTGCTTTCACCTTTCGAATCTGGTTCTCTTCGGGCTGCACCCGTTTCTCTGGACCTTCGTCGGTACTTATCCTGCGATCTGGTGGGTGATGACGCGGGTCACGGAGTGGCTCCGTTGATCAGGTCCGGCATGTCGG
>JBCCBR010000185.1:0-7078 GCA_039033935.1 Verrucomicrobiota bacterium | reverse complement strand
GCGGCGACAAAGGCGGCGGCGAGCTCTGCGGCAGCGTCGAAGTGTTCGACCTCGGGCGTGCCGCGACCCTTTAAGGGGACGGACATGAAATCGGGCCAATCGTTAAAGCACATGAGATAGGTATTTTCTCGAAATGGCTGAATGGTTCGGCTGAGCCCGTAGCTTGAATTGTAGCGCTCGAAAAACGAGAGGTCTGCAGACCCCGGATTTTCAGGATCTTCCTGAAGTGATTCGGCAGGCGGATTCCGATCGGTCAACGCTGGTTTGAACTTCAGAAAGGCCCGCGCTGGGAGGAAGCCACGCTGGTGGGCCCATTGCTCAAAAGTCTGGTCGACCGATCCTGGCGCGATGTGCATCCGAAACCAGCGTTCGCGCTGAAGGTCTGCCGAACCACCGATGACGAGTTCGTGCTCGGTGTCGACATCGACGGCTACGGTGAGGCGTGGTTGGTCGGAGCCAAGATCAACGAAGGGGATGCGATCGAAAGTTGGCGAGATCGGGTTTTGAGCGAAGAATCTCAGATCGTCGATCCGGCAAGTCGCGGTCTCATCTTTCATCAGAAAGCGGATCTTCATCGGACCAGCGACGGGTTCTCCGGTGTTGGGGATGGTTGGCATCTGGACCCGATAAAAATCTTCGACCTGAGCGCTTCGGGGAGGCGACTTGTCCGGCGAAAACGGGATCACGTGGACCTCTCGGATTCGGTCGAGGTCAGCACCCCGAAACCCGAAGTGTCGGAAAAAGAATGCAACGCGCTCGCTGCCGGCCGGGAGAGTCACTTCGTCTCCATGACGGATCTGCCGAGACTGGTCGAGTATCGTGATTTCTTTCAACCCGCGATCACTGCCCTCACCAAGAAAGAGGGTTTCTCGCCCCTCGCTGAAGGTTTCAAAGAGAAAGTCGTGCTGAGCTTTTTTGCGGAGGCCCTCTTCACTGAGAGGAAGTGATTCGTCTGCGTCGGAGTAGGCCATCAGGATGGAGAAGCAGAGCAAGAGGAAGACGCATGGGGTAATTTTCATGAAAGCGGTGGGAGTGGTCGCGGTTAAATGTCGCTCCCCAGAGCAGATGGTGTGAGCGGTCGCGGAGGTTAGCAACTGAATCCCGGGGAATCGCGCCATCTGCTCGAAGGGTGATTGCTGATTTGGCAGGCAGGCCCCACTTTTGCAAGTGCGGCTACACCAAATGCGGCTGCATCAGATCGCAGATTTTTGCTCGGTTGAGCAGTTTCCACTAGATGGATGCTGCATGTTAAAAGCCGATGGTCTGGTTGTAGCGCAGCAGGTGGATCTCTTCGAGAAAGTCGTAGTCCGAGAGGTATTCTCTCAGCTCAACTAGCCACTGGTTTATCTTCGAGCTTCTCAATGGAATGAGGCGATCTTCCTGATCGGGCTTTGCAAAAAAATTGTCCCAGTGGCAAGGGATGATGACTCGGGGGCGGAGAGTTTCGATGACATATCTGGTGAAGTCTTTGCTGTGCTTTCGACCCATCGCGCAGAGGCAGACGACATCGGCTTCCAGATCGTTTAGCTCCCCCTCTTCAAGACGGGCCGAGTCGATGTGAAGAATTCTCAGACCCTCGATTTCGACGAGCCAGTCGTAGACCTGGCCGCAGCCAAATTCCCAGAAGTAAGCCGGCCATGGCAGGTCGCTCGGCGTCTCTCTTGGAAACATCACTCCAAAGTCATCGTTAATATCTTCGAACATCGGAATCGGGTCACGCTCGGGATTGCCTGTGCTGATGCGTTGAAGGAGGCCATTGATCAGCTTCATCGCTACCTTGTTTTTGGTAACAAAGCCATGGCGGGAGGCGAGCGCGGTGACGCGGACCCGCTGATCCTCACTTACGAGGCACTCGCGGTCGTGCCTGATCTTTTGGAGAGAGTCTGCCGAAAGCCCAACAGCTCTCCCCGTGACGCAGACTGAATCCGAACCGATCAGGCGAGCACCAGTTTGTTTGCACAAGTCGGGAGCGTCGAGGATGTGGTCGGAATGGGCATGTCCCACATAAACCTGATCAGCTTTAGGAAAAGAACTCCGAATTAAGTCCTGGTCGGGGATAAGCGGCTCGAAATGCTCTTTGATCGAGGGGCGCGACACGTAGGGGTCAAACACGAGAGTTCGGCCAGCTCCCTCGATTACGAAAGAGGCCGTGCCGAGAAAGCGGATGGTGACTTGGTGATCGCTCTGAGCCGTGCTTTTGGAATAGTCGAGGGCTGGCGAAGGTCGTGCCAGCAGTCGATCGAGCGCGCCTCGTCTTCCGAGACGCTCTATCAGTGTTGTCATAATCGGGACACCTTTGCCGTGCGATGGGACCGTTTAAATCTAATTCGTTCGGTGGAGGCTTATTGAGGGATGAGGAGTTCAGAATCGCGCTAACGAATCGCCTCCCAAAAGCGCGACTCCATCTCATCGGAGTCAATCGAATCGTAGATCCACACCTCACGTTGGGTGTTTTCTGGAGGAGTCGTCACCTTGCGTTGCGTCGCGAGATCGGGGCTGATCATGGCCTCGACCAATGCGAGATCCCACATGATTCGTTGTTTGCTGTCAGGCGAGTGCTCCATCCATCGGTCCGATAGATATTGACCGAGCTTTCCTCTTTCGGCTTGGCGCTGAAATGTTTCGTCTTTTTCAAAGCGCAGATCGATTGCCACCGTCACTGGCATGACGTGCAGCTCGAGACCTTCGCAGTTCAGGAGGAAATCCGCTGCGTTGAGGTCGCGACGGATGTTGAATTCCGATTTGTCCCAGACTTCCTTTTCGAGGTTGTAGCGGAAACCCAACACGTAGGCCGCAACCTTCGGGACGATCGATTCATCAAGTTTGAGTGCACTGGCCAAATTCGTTGAGGCGCCGATGCAAATGACGATCAGCTTTTCTCCCTCAGCCGTGGCCCGTGCTTGTTGGATGATGAATTGAGCAGCTGCCGAGTCTTTTGGATCAGTCCCACCCCAGGGTTTCCCCATGGGCTCGTCGGATCCAAGTGGGGCGGGAAGATCTTCGCGGTCCATGAGACGGAGCAAGTCTTCGTTTATCGACTGGCTTGCTGCGACCGAATCCCTCTCGCCGAGGTAGTGAATCCACTGAGCTGAGTTCAACCCGATCAGTTCGAATTTTTCCTGCCGCAGCATCCGCGCGATGGCGTAGAGGTCATCAATCTCATTGGCGGTGTCAGCGTCGAGGATGACGCGTGGCTTGGCGGAGAGGGAAGCCAGCGCAGCGAAGCTGCTCAGGGTCAGAGCGAGGAGGATTTTCATCCGATGACTCTAGGTGATAGCGCATCGCGAAATCAATTCATGAATCGGCAGCGCCATTTTCCCCACCCGCTGCTTCCGCAGGTGCAGAAAGTTTGCACGGAAAAGACCCCGTAATGACGTGAACGGTGGCTCAGTCTGATTCTTCAGTCTTGGCCTATCTTGATGAGGCGCGACCTCAGGAGCCGTTTCCAGAGGCGCGGCCGTTCGCGTAGGTTAAAATGCTCTCGAAAGCTCAAGTTATCTCTGCTCTGGCCCTGGCGTCCTTTTATGTGATGCCAGCGGTTCATGATGCCACTGCGCTTGAGCTTGAAGAGCTACCTTGGGAACTCGATGCTGTATTCGACGCTCATTGCTTTGACTGCCACGACGACACCATCAGCGAGGGTGGATTAAACCTGCTCGACCTTGCGTTTGATCCGACTGACCCGGTCAACCTCGCCCAATGGACCAAGATTCACGATCGAGTCGCCAAAGGCGAAATGCCGCCCGAGCAAAAGGAGCGACCAAGTGCGAGCGAAATTGAAAAACTGACTGGGCTGACTGCTCAGGCACTGCAATCGGCTTGGACCACTCGCTATGCCGAGTGCGGTCGAGTCAACGGCCGCCGACTAAATCCAGTGGAGTACGAGACGACTCTGCGAGATCTGCTGGCTGCTCCCTGGTTGGAGCTAGAAGCGATCATTCCCCCTGACCCGGAGAAGGGCGATTTTGATAACGTCGCCTCGGCTCAGGATATCTCCTATGTGCAAATGGCTCAGTATCTTCAGGCGGCTGAGATTGCAATCGACAGCGCCATGTTGCTGAGACCTGCCCCGGTGGCTACTAAGGTGCGGACGGGCTTATCCGAGGAAGCGAGGTATTTTGGGAAGGGTGAGTTTGAAGGTCTCGGGACGGGTCGCAATCGGATCGTTGACGATTGGATCGTCTTTTTGCGCCAACCGAATAGTGCCCAGGCTCCCTTTCGAATTCGCAACACTTCTCAGGCAATTCCGGGTTACTACCAATTTCGGGTGCGGTGCCGGGCGGTGCTCTATGACCACGGCGAATTGAAGCGGCCTGAGCGGGGGCATGTTCTCTCGATCCGAACCGCTTCGAAGCGATTGCTCGGGAAATTCGACGTGCCGGAAGACTTTGATGGAGGGATCGTCGAGTTCACCGCCTGGCAGAATGAGGGGGATCTGCTCGAGCTTTATGCCGAGACACTGGACGATCGTAATTTCAAGCGGGATGAGCCCTTATCACCCTATCGCGGTGAGGGAATCGCGGTGCAATGGTTCGATATCGAAGGGCCCTTCCCGACTGCGGATTGCGATCCCGAAACGACGTGGCCTACCGAAAGCTACCGACGACTCTTTGGTGACCTGCCGACAGCGCTGTGGGATCCATCGAGCGGCCTTCGAGAGCCGGAGCCACTTCATGTGCCCGATTTGTCAGGGAATAAACGAGGACTTCGTGATCCGTTTCAGCTACCGCCCGAAAAGACAATGGTGGTTTCGGACGATCCCGCTGCTGATGCGGAGCGGCTGCTGCGCCAGTTTATGCGACGTGCCTATCGTCGGGATCCAGACGAGAGCGAAGTTGAGCGCTGTCTTGGATTCGCGCTTGAAGCGATAAAAGATCGGGCATGCTTTCAAGATGTGATGCGGATCGCGTATCAGGCGGTCCTCGTTTCGCCCGACTTTCTCGTTTTCCGAGAACCTGTTGGCCCGCTGGACGACTTCGCGCTGGCAAGTCGACTTTCCTACCTGTTGTGGCGATCAGCTCCTGATCAAGCTCTCTTGGAAACTGCCGCAGCCGGGCTCAATGATCCCGCTTCGCTTGAGTCGGCATACCAGCAGCTTTTCGCTGATCCCAAGATTGAGCGCTTTTTTAGAGACTTCACCCGCCAGTGGCTCGATCTCGACAAGGTCGACGATACCGCGCCGGATCGGTATCTCTTTCCCGAATACTTTTGTGATACTCACCTGATCGAAAGCGGAGTTGCTGAAACCGAAGCGACGTTTGCTACCCTCGTGAAAGAGAATTTACCGGTGAAAAATTTAGTGGCGGCAGACTTTGCGATGGTCAATGAGCGACTGGCCCAGCTCTATGAGATAGAGGGGGTGCGAGGCATGGGACTTCGCAAAGTCAGTCTGCCGGCCGATTCCCCACGGGGAGGATTTCTCACTCAGTCCAGCATCATGAAGGTGACCGCGAACGGCTTGACGACTTCTCCAGTGATTCGTGGGACATGGGTCGTCGAGCGGATACTCGGGATTCACCCGCCACCACCGCCTCCCGGCATTTCCGCGGTTGAGCCAGATACTCAGGGTGCTACTACGATTCGTGAGATCCTCAGCGCTCACAGTCAGTCAAAGGGTTGTATCGAATGTCACAAGACAATCGATCCACCCGGATTTGCTCTGGAGAGTTTCGACGTCATGGGCGGTTGGCGCACCAATTATCGTTCTTTCGGCGAAGGAGAGCAGGTCGCCCTGCGAGTCGCCGATCGTCCAGTAAGCTATAAGGAAGGCCTTCCGGTTGATGCATCGGGCGTGACCAAAGACGGCGTCGAATTCCGCGATATCCACGAATTCAGAGACTACCTGATCACCCAAGAGCGTCAGCTTGCGAGAAACCTTGTCGAGAGATTTGTGACGTTCGCGACCGGGGCGGTTCCGACCTTTGCGGATCGCAAGACTATCGAACGAATTCTCGATGAAAACGCGGACAGGGGCTACCCGGTCGAGTCACTCCTTCGAGGAGTCGTTTTCAGTGAACTCTTTTTGAACAAGTAATACCATACGATGAGAGATAGCCTTTTTCCTGAGAAGTTGGATCGAAGAAGATTCCTGAGGGGCCTTGGCGTCGGCCTGGCTCTACCCACGCTTGAGTCATTCGGTGGGTTCCGGGCGCTAGCTGCTGACGGAAGCGAAAGCGGGATTCAGCGACTCATTGCGATCGAAACCAATCAGGGGATCCTTCCGCAAAACTTTTTTCCGCAAGGAGAAGGCTTCAACTATGTCGCGTCTCCTTACCTGAAACTATTGGATCCTTTTCGTGAGCAGATGACCTTCTTCACCGGCGTCTCGCACCCGAGCGTTGATGGGGGACATTCGGCGGAAAAGTGCTTCTTGACTGCTGCCCCCGGACCGGGCAGAGGCGGCTTCCGCAACAGTATCTCGGTCGACCAGTATGCCGCTGACCGGATCGGGCACCGCACGCGTTTTCCATCCCTTTCGCTTGCGGTGGGGACTAGAGAAAGCCTTTCCTATACCCAATCGGGCGTGCAAATACCAGGGGAGTCGTCTCCTTCGAGACTCTTTCGAAGTCTGTTTCTGACAGGTTCTGAGACAGAGGTATCGTCGCAAGTCGAACGCCTCCGGCGCGGCCAGAGTATTCTCGACTCGGTCGGTGATCGGGCGAAGTCGCTGAGCCGCAACGCTTCCGCAGGTGACCGCGACAAACTCGATCAATTCTTCACTGGCGTGCGCGAACTTGAAACCCGTCTTCACAAATCAGAAGAATGGGCCGAGGCACCGAAGCCGGAAGCGCCGATCGAGATGCCGAAGGATGAAAAAGACCCAGGCGCTCTGATCGAACGAACCCGGCTGATGTATCAACTGGCGCGTCTCGCTCTCGAAACCGACTCGACGCGGCTCATTTCGATCTATCTCAAACAGAATACCGAAAAAGCCAATATTTCCGGAGTCCTCGAAGGGACCCATCCTCTGACACACCATGGCAATCGACCCGATAAGTTGTCACAGCTCCAGTTGATCGAGGCGGCTCAATTTGCAGAGGTGGCCGATTTGCTTGGTGATCTGAGAGCCACCGAAACG
>JBCCBR010000184.1:0-7119 GCA_039033935.1 Verrucomicrobiota bacterium | reverse complement strand
GGTGGTTGAGGATGTTTCCGCCCGTGAGCTTACTGACGGTGAATTCTGGAACGTCAATTTTCCCCACCCGGCGCCAGGGGATAGCGAGCCGGAATTGCTCCATTGTGAACAGGAACGTCTCCCCCTCGATGTTGGCTTCGAGGAGATCAGCCCCGGATCGCTCTTGTATCAGGGCGACTACCACGGTCGGGGGCGACGGGAGGGAAGCGATGTTGCAACCTGTTTTGGCGGAGATATCGCGGTTTCCCGAGTTTCAGTGTGAATGGAAGAGCTTCACGCGTTAGCGTTTCGAAATGCCGAAGCTAGATCCCTTTTCGCCGGAACTGCGTGAGCGGGTTGTCGCCTCACTGCAGGAGTGGGAGGGGCTGTTTGCAGCGCCAGATCCTGAAGCTTTTTTTCCGAGTCAGTCTGCAAATCTCACTTGGGCAAAGGCGTGGGGATCTGCGCAAGCCGAAGCATTTTCCCCAGGCCTCGGATGGTGGATGGCCGAGCTCTGCCGTCTCGTCTACACGCCGGATCAAAAGGAGCGAGAGCAGAAACGCTTCGCAAAATGGCCCCGGCGAGAGTCGATTTTAGATCGTGTCGCCGGAGTCGAGGAAATTTTATCGATCCACAAGACCGGAAATCATGCCGCGATTTTTCGAGTCGGGACAGACTCGAGCTGCAGGGCTACCGTGCTCTGTTTTCGTGGCACCAGTCGGACCCGGCAGTGGATCATGAACACGGTTACACGACCCCATCGGTGGCGCCGCTTCGAGGCCGCCGGGACGGCACCCGGGGCCCGGGTCCATTCGGGGTTTTACGTCTTTTTCAAACGGATCTGGCCGCAGGTGGAATCCGTCCTCAGGCAGCAGCCGCGGCCGTGGATATTCACTGGTCATTCGCTTGGCGGAGCGCTCGCAATGATTGCGGCCATGGTCATGAACCCAGACCGCGTGTTGACTTTCGGAGCCCCGAAAGTGGGAAATCTCTCGCTCGGTTCAGCTCTTAAAACAGATCAGATCGAGCGATTTGTGAACGGCTTCGATCTTGTCCCACGCCTCCCTTCGCGCGACACGCGGTTGCGAGATCGAGAGTTCGCCCTGCTTGGCAGCTCCGTAAAGCTCGATCCCGACGGAGTGATGGAACCTTTTGAAACAGCTGACGAAGAACTGAAGCTACCGTTTCGCTCCGGCCGGATCCGGGGGCACGGCGAACTCGGCCCACCGCGTTGGCTCGCCGACCACCTCATCGGGGAATACTGCAACCGCCTCGCGAGGGCCGCCTCGACCGTTGAAACTTAGCGCGAACCCTGCAATAGTTGAGGTTACCCTGCTCGGTGCAGACCCCACATGACTTTTTCACCTCTCTCGATCAAACTTCATCATTTGGCGCTTCCAGCGCTCTTTACGATCGCGCCGCTAGCTGGCGAGACCGAGGTGCCGGATCGGCTCGATCTCAGCAATTTTCCGGGAGAGGTCGTCGAAAAAGTCGTGGTCCCGATACCGGCGGAGATTTTTGCCGTGCTCGATAAGCTCGATGAACCCAACTGGGGAGAGGCGGTCGATCTGCCAGCTGAGCGTTCTACCGGGGAAAGACTGGTCATGGCGCTGCAGTTTGGAAGTCTCGTCGCAGAAGGTTTCATCGCAGTCCAGGCTCGGGATGCAGACGAAATCCAGAATATCGGTCGGCGAGTCCTTGCGGTGTCTGAGTCGCTTAGCCTCGCTGATGCAGTCCGGCCCCACAGCCTCAGCATCATAGAGGCGGCTGGGGAAAGAGACTGGGATGGGGTGCGCGATGAGCTCGACGCCACTCAGAAAACCGTCCGGGATACCATGGTGAGGCTGCGAGACGATGAAATGTCGGAACTTGTCAGCCTGGGAGGGTGGATCCGGGGGACACACGTGGTAACTGCGATCATTTCGGAGTCGTTCAGCGAGGACAAGGCCGAGCTTCTCAACCAGCCTGGCCTGGTGGTCCATTTTCGCGAGAGGATCGCGGCACTGGATGAGCGAGCTCAGGCGCTCCCGGAGATCCGAGCACTCGCGACCGGACTGGCCCGAATTGAGTCGATCATCGAGAATGGGGTGGTTTCTCAGGAGGGGGTAGGTGATCTGGCCTCGATCAGTGAGTCGATGCTTGAAGAGTATTACCTCACACCCAGCGCGACTCCGAGTGAAGACCAGTAGAGAGATGTCCCAATCACTTTCCGCAAACGAAATTAGTATGCCGCTTTCTCCTCTTCGACGGCTGAGCGCAGGCATAGCTCTGGCGCTGGCACTTTCGGTAGCGCTGCATCCGGTCTATGGATTTGTGAACGAAGCTATCTCGGCCGCACTTGACGCCGCGACCCCTTATGTGGAGGACAGCTTCGAAGTTCGCGAAGACAACTGGTCCGGGCAAGTCGAGCCGGGCAAGCCGCTTCTCGTCCGCCACCAGCTATTCAGAGGCAACGAGTATTGGTTCTGGGCTGGAACCTCATGGCCTGGGGCGACGGTCGAAGTCCAGATTTTTGATGGTAAGGGTGATCCGATTGGGCTCGAGCAATTCTCCAGCGACGGGAAAGCGGGAGTTAGGGCTCTCCCGAAAAGCACCGGCACCTACTTTATCCAGGTGATAATTAACTATGAGCCGCCGAGCGATCCGGCAGAGTTGGCTGAGCTCGAAAATAATTGGGGCGCTTACGAAGGCTCAGTTGATTGGGGTCTGGTCTACGGCTACCGATAGCGGTTTCAAATAGCACTTTGCATCTTATTTCCCCGTGGTCGAACACCGTCTCGAATTCGAAAGTCCCCATTTTTTACACGGGCTCTTTGCGGAGGATCTTTCGCTGCTCCGCGAGCTGGAAACTCAGCTCGGCCTCTCTGTGACGACTCGCGATGCCTGGGTACTCCTCGCCGGTGAGGCGAAGTCGGTCGCAGCCGGAGTCTCTGCATTTGGTGATCTCGAGGGAGCACGCCGGCGCGGTGGGACAATTGATGCAAAGACCTTTCGCTATGCAGTCGAGGCTGCCAGACAGAACATGAATGCACGACCTGCCAGCGATGACTCATCTGCGGAGTCATCCGACGAGATTACGGCCGGCGTCGCTGACCTTTTCCGCTACCAGCTGCTCGGCGGGAGCGGAAAAGCACCGGTCACTCCGAGAACTGCGAACCAGCTCAAGTATCTCGAAGCGCTGGAGTCTCACGATGTCGTTTTTGGAGTAGGTCCGGCCGGAACTGGAAAGACCTACCTGGCGATGGCCTACGCGCTGGACTTGCTGAAGCGAAGAGAGATTGACCGGATTATGCTGACGCGGCCAGCGGTTGAGGCGGGCGAGGCTCTCGGCTTTCTTCCCGGTGCTCTTGAGGAAAAAGTCCTGCCCTACCTGCGGCCACTCTATGATGCGATGAACGACATGCTCTCCGCAGCAGAGGCCCAGCGTTTTGCTGAAAAAGGTCTTATCGAGATCGCCCCGCTGGCCTACATGCGGGGGCGGACTCTGAATCGCGCCTGCGTCATCCTCGACGAGGCACAGAACACGAGCCGCGAGCAGATGCTGATGTTCCTCACTCGGTTGGGGGAATATTCGACCTGCGTCGTGACTGGCGACCCCTCACAGATCGATTTGCGCCCGAGGCATAAATCGGGGCTTCTCGAAGCCTTAAACTTGCTGCGAGGTATCGAAGGAATTTCCTTTGTTAAGTTCGAAGGGAGCGATGTGGTGCGGCACCCCGTTGTTGCCAGAATCATCGAGGCCTACGAGTCAGGTAGAGAAGAAGAATAAATCGCTACTGAGCTGGGGTCGCTTGATTGAGGCACTCTCCGATAGCTGATTCCAGCTTCGAAAGCTGCTCCGCATCTTCTATCTTCGTGGAGCTGTCTGTATCGACAATCCAGAATCGATCGATCGCCGCTCCCGCCTGTGTGCTGATACGGGCATTGATGACGTCGATGCCAAATTCTGCAAGGATTCGAAAAATGTCGTAGAGCAGGCCGATTCGATCTTGGGCTTGGATTTCGAGGACGGTCGCGACAGGATGATCCTTGTTTGAGAGGATGACCCGTTTGGGGATGTCGTAAGGGTAAGGGGCCGGATCTGTGATCGACGGTTGGGCAGCTTTCTCAACCAGAGAATCGAGAGAGGGCACATCTTTGTCCTCGGCAACAGCGACGCTGAACTCTTTTTCGATCAGTTTTTCGATTCTCTCGATATCCCGTTTCGAGCTGATCGCGTTGAAAGTCGGGGTAGAGACGCGGAAATGGTCGAGGACGAGGTTATCGTCACGGGTGAAGATGTCTGCTGCCAAAACGGTAATGTTTCTTGCGGCTAGGGCTCCGGCTACCTTGTAGAGGAGAGCCCGGCGATTCCAGCCGACTACTTCGATCACCGTGTATCCCTCTTCGGTCCGGTGATCCCAGCCCACCACCGGAACGAGAGCATCGGGTGCGACGCGGTGTAGCTTTTTGAGGAAGCGATGAAAGAGCTTGATGTGGCGAATAATGCTACTGGGCTCACGATGGCCAAAATAGCGTTTCGGCATGCGATCGAAGTGGGCTTCGATTTCTTCTTGATAGCTCTCCGGGAGCTTCGAATGCACGATTTTTTTCGTTTCTTCCGTGTCGGGATTGAATTCGGAATCGAATCGGCTGCGGTCTTCAAAAAAGGCTGCGGTCGAATTGCTAAGCTGCCTCATGAGCGAGGCCTTCCATCCATTCCATGCCTCGTCGTTTGTCCCTTTTGAATCGACGTAGGTAAAGAGATGAAGGATGTCCATCCACCGGCGACTGCGAACTGTGCGAGCGAACTCCGCGATCGTGTTGGGATCGCCGATATCTTTAGTTGTGGCAGTCCTCCAAAAGGTCAGGTGTTGATCGACCAGGAACGTGATCAGTTTGAGGCGATCGCCACCGTAGCGAAGTCTTGAGCAGACCTGACTCGCAAGCAACGCGCTCCCGTCTTCGTGTTTGCGCACCTCTTCGGCACGCCCGGTATCGTGCATCAGCAGGGCGACATAGAGAGCGACAGGATCTTCGATATCCTGGAAAATTTTGCGAAAGTGTGCGGTCTTGGGATCTTCACTGTGAACCAGTGAATCGAGCATATCGATGCAGCGGAGGGTGTGCTCATCCGCGGTGTAGCGATGGAAAAACTCGTGTTGGACGAGGTCAGTCAGTTTTCCAAATTCAGGCAAATAGCGACCGAGGAAGCCGTTGCGATGCATTCGTCGCAGGATGTGCGCGACCTGCCCGCGATTCTGGAGGATTTCTTCCCAGGTATCGCGATTCGCCTTGTTGCGCCGGAAGTTGCCGTCGATGAGGTGCCAGTTTTGCTTAAAAAGTCGACGGATCTGTGGGCTCGTTCTGAGCTGGCGCCTCTGGGTGTGAAGGAAGAAGCGCATCAAGCGCTTGGGATCTTCTGCGAAGATCGTCTCGCTCTCCGGATAGATCAGTCCTCCCCGGGAAAAGAAGCCGTCGAAGGCCTCTTCTTCTGGAGCCGCTTGACCGAGAAAACTCAGAAGTGGGCCTCGCGATGATTCGGGCTCTCCGACCTCCAATTCGAAACTCTGCATCAGCGAAGTGCTGTGATGCCACAGGTTCCGGGTATGGCGGTAGTAGCTCCGCATGAAATTCTCGCTCCGGTGAATCACGTTGCTCCCGGGGTATTGGAAAGAGTTGGCGACCAAGCCCTGGAGCCGAAGCGTGAGGATGTCGCTCTGCTTTCCTTTCTGCACGTAGTGCAGCTCGGTGCGGACTCGGAGGAGAAAGAGATATGCCTCCTCGATCTCATCGTAGGCGATTTGAGAGAGGCGACCGTCCTTCAGGAGGCCCGAGAGGTCGCGCGATTTTTTCAAAACCCAGAGAACCCAGACAAGATTGTGGTAGTCACGAAGCCCTCCACAGCCCTCTTTCACGTTCGGCTCCTGGAGGTGGATGGTGTCGCCGAATTTCTTGTGCCGCCGCCGAATGTCGCGGCTCCGTTCCGCGAGGTAGCTCATTTCCTGCTTTCGGATGCAACTGTCGAAAAAGGTGTTCTCAAAGGTCTCAAAAAGAGCTTCATCACCGACGATGATGCGAGCATCCAGCAACGTGGTTTTGGTCTGGTGATCCTCATTGGCGAATTTGCAGGCTTCCTTGATCGAGCGAATCGGGTAGCTGACGTTGAAGCCGAGGTCGAACAGTGAAGTGGAAATGGCGCTGACCATCTCTTTGACCTCAGGCTTGATCCGGCGAGAAGAGGATTCAGGAACGAGGAACTGGAGATCGATGTCGCTCCCCGGACTCAACTCGGCTCTCCCGTAGCCACCACTGGCGATGATGGTGAAGGGAGTCTCGCTTTTGATTCGCTTGGAGGCTCCGCTTGTTTCTCGAAAGTGCTCAAAGGCATCGGCGAGCAGCACATCGACCATCGCCGCCCGCCATGCTGTGATTTCAATCCCAGATGCTCCACTGCCGTGAGCTTCTTGGATTTCAGCTCGGGTCTTCTTGACAAAGGAACGCCAGGCGGTCGCCGGATTTGAGTCTCTTTTCCGAATCGCCCTGAGATGGTCGGCTGCGTCCTGCTTCTTGGTGTCGACGAAGACGAGGATATTGTGCGAGGGGAACATGTTTTCACTCCGCTACATGCAGACTGGACCGATGGCTACGAGTTTTAGGTCTCAGCGGCCCAGCGGAGTGATCAAGCGAGGCCGGGGTCCCTCGGGCAATCCTGGGCCCGAAGAGGTGATCGGGACTTCTGGCGGTGGAATTCGCTCTGAGCTTCCCTGGTAGGGAGATCGAGCTTCAGGGGCGGGGGCTCGGAAGGGCACCACTGGCTGGGGCACAGTCGGATTGGGCTCAATGATGATGGGCTGGGGGACGTCGGGTCCCGTGACTACCGGAGGCGGTGGGGAGCTATCAGCCGGAGCCGGGACGATTGGCTGTGGCACTTCCTGCGCGGGTACGACAGGTTGCGGGACTGATCGAGTCGGAGCTCGCACCGCAGTCCTCTTCTCTGGATCCCGGGACTTGGGCGTGCTCCTCCGATCGATCGGCGCATCGCGAGTCTTTAAGTTTGGGTGGAAGGCTAGCGAATCCTGATAGTGCAGCCAGAGCGTGCCTTGGGCTGCCATGATTCCAAAGATAATTGCAGCTAACCCGACCGCCATGCTGATGCGG
>JBCCBR010000183.1:0-7133 GCA_039033935.1 Verrucomicrobiota bacterium | reverse complement strand
GGTGTCAGCTCCCCGATGTCAGTCATTTCGTCATACCACGCTTTCTGCCCCTGCGTCATCGCCCAGGCCTGGGCAGGAGATTCCCAGCTGGCTACGGGGCCGGGTGGTTTCATGCAGCCTCCGATCTGGGTTGCGACGATAAGTCCGGCTCCGGCCTGGCGAAGCTCTTCAAAGTTAACGGTATTGGCTGCGCGTCCGCCGAGATCGTTCATGCCTTGCTCCGAAGCCCGGATTTCGGCAATCGATCGAGTTAAGTCTCGGTTCCACTCGAGCGCGTTGAGGCTGAGATCGAGATGAGCGTCAAAAAGAAAATTCATGGGACGAGGGTGGCTTTTTGGGCAGTTTCGCCCTAAGCTTGCCGGAGTCTGACGAAACGCAAACTCATCCAGTAACTCATGCAACCGCTGTCCCTCCTGACTGCGGCCCCCGCACTTCTTGCGGCGTGCCTGTTTTTCCCGGCCCCAACTCTCAGGGCTCAAGCTGACCCGGTCGTCTTCTCGGACGCTGCAGCCGCGAGTGCGGAGTCGAGCTTCACAAGTGGGTCCGCCCCTGCAATCACTTCCTCACAGAGCCCGGCCGCGAACGCTCCGACCGCGTCTGATCCCGTCGTTGCCGGAGTCCTCCCGACGACCACGATCCATTCGGTCACTACCAGCGACGAGCCGATCTACACCCCGTCAGCGGGGTTGAATGGGACTCAGGGAAACGTGAGGCGTCGTGCCGAACTGATGCAATCGGAGATGGATCGCGCTCTCGCAAGAGCGCGTCAGGATCGCGCGATGAAAAATGCAATGGGGCAGGTCGTCGTCTCGGCCGCCCCGGCAGCACCTCGGACTGCCGCAGAGTTTCTCGCCGCGAACCCGCCGAGAGTGCCGGAACCAGCGGAGTACGAAACTCCCGAGCAGTTCAACGTTGACCGAAACCGTCCGATCGGAAATATCACTCCCGAGGGCGGTGGAAGCGGAAGCCCAGTGGCAGTCGATGATACTCCTGTATTTCAGCCAGCGCCGACACCGGATTTACCTGCCCAGTCGGACCGGAGCTTTTTCGGATGGTTAAAACAGCGCGACGATTCTGCGGGTCGGAGCGAGAGGGGTGCCGTCGTGAATCCCTACAACAGTGAGGGATTGGCCTCCGCTGATCTGCCTTCCGGGAACCCTGCCCCCGCGTCGGGCGGGAGTATCGCTTCCACATCAGGGAGTGGCTCGAGCGAGGGAGGAATGCTATCGAGACTCTTCGGGCGGCGTCCTGAGCCAGCGACCGCGGTGCAAGCACCACCGCCTATCCCTCCGTCAGGTTATCCCTCCGAGCCTTCTCCAAGTTCGTCCAGCAGCGATCTGATCGCTGCGGCGCGGACGACTCCGACCGAGAGTCCGAGTTACGATCGCATCCCCGACGTCCCTCCGGTTTCTGCACCCGAGCGAGCCCCAGCTGCTGCATCTACGGGTAGCGCCACTGGGGAAAGTTCTCGTGGCGGGATCTTCAGGGAGCGCCCACCAGAGGTGCCTTCGCTCGAGGTTCCGTTTGAGGAGTGAGGTTGAAATTCAGCTGGAGTGGGTATTTCCCAGCTGTTTGAAAAATCTGCTTGGCGGAAAGTGCTATGGCGAGGCTGAAGGGAAATGGGCGACGATCGCTCATTTTTTGTCTCGGGCTCAGCTTTCTAGGAGCTTCTTTCACGAGCAGCAGCGAGATCGATTTGCCTCTCGGAATTCCGCCGCTGAATCGGAATGAGACCCCCAATGGCGATTGGGAAATCAGTCAGCGCCTTATCCCGTATCCTTTCTTCCCCAGCGGCCTGATTTATCTGAATGACGAGGGGCTTTCGAGAGCCCACGATTGGTATCGACCCCGCGACAAGCGCTGGATTGATCGGCTCGGGATGATGGATTTCTATGCCGAGAGTGGGCCTCACCAAGTCGGAGTCGTCCCCAAGTTACACAACACCTCAGCAGGCATCGAAATCTATGAACTCCCTGCTGGGATGGAGAAATCCTACTTCCAGTCGCGAGAGGGACCCTATCGATCTGGCCGGACTCGGGAATACATGAACAAACGGCCGGGGCGAAAACTGGCAAAGCTGAAGTTTAAATACAAGGCGCAGTCGGGACTGGCCTACTTTCATGTCTCCCGCATCCTTGGGAAACTCGTCGAGGTGCCCCCGGCGACTTACCGCACCATGGGTATCGACGAGTTTGAGCGAGTGGCGAGCCAATCGCGGAAAACCGGGAATCGATTCTGCACCTACTCGTGGAGCGCCCTGCGAGGGTGGGTGCAACGGAAAGATCCCCAGGTGGTGACGGAAGATGGTGCGTTTGTCTATGGCTGCCTCGCTGAGAACATCCGCGGTGAATTCAGCAGTCCACCGAGCTACTGGACGCTCGGGCGTATCCGACGGAAGTCGTTCTATCGGCTGCTGACCTCGTCAAAACCGATCAGCGAAAACCTCGATTACTCAGACCCTGACGCGATGCAGAAGCTCGCGTTGGCTCAGGATCTGGTGAGGGGGGCGGTGCTTGACGAAATATTCAGGCAGGCTGACCGGCTTGGAAACATCACAACCGAGCGACTTTATCACTGGGTCGACTACGAGGGGATTGTGCGGTGGAACGACAACCTGTCCACCGAAGACAGAGCCGGGAAAGTCACTAGGATTGTGGAAATGGATCGCCTCATTTTCAAAGACAACGACGATGGCATGATGTGGGGACGGAGTAGCACCGGGCTGACTCCGGTGATTCGAGAGACGCGCCATCTCGATCCGCTCCTGTATCAGAGATTGCAGTGGTTTGCGGGATTGATGCGCGACGAAGAGAGCCAGACTAACCAGACCTCGAAAGCGTTTTTCACTTCGGTCGTGCGCATCTCGGAATGGAATTACGAAAAAATGCGCGAGAGCGTCATCGAGGTAGCCGACGAGTTGAAGGACTCGGTCGAAAGCGGCCGGATTCAACTGGATCTCGACTTTTCGAGAGCATTTAAGCGGACGCTGCTCGAGGAGAGCAGCAAGACGCTGAACGAAGCGAGCGCCCCTTACTGACCGATCGGTATCGCTCGGATTCGTTTCTTCCAGCGGACTGTGCCGCTCTGCGGGGGTGTTTCCGGATTCACCGATATGGTGGGGAGTGAGCCTGCTTCCCCGTTTGGGTTGCCGGGCCCTCCTGCAGTGGCTTGCGAAAGGTCCATCGGTCGACCGATTTTTAAATCGTGTCTTGAGTTGATGGTCGAACCAGGAATCGGAGGCAGCCCGAGAAGGCTGAGCGCGAGATTGCCGGCACCACCACTTCGGATGGGCTGGAGACCGCTGTCAAAGTCAGGATTTTCCTGACCGGGGTCTCGCCGCGTGTCGCGGTTGAGTCGGTAGAGCTCGGCTCCTCCTGACGTTGTACCCTGTCCCCAGACATAGAATGGAATCCGGTAGTTCTCCATGACGCTCGACTGTTCATGGCCCTTCGTCCCGGTTTTGCCGCCATGATCGGCCGTCACGATGATGGTGGTGGAGTTGCGAAGTCGAGGCGAAGCCTCCACCGCCGCCATCACTTTCCCGATGTAGCCATCGACGGTGCTGATCGAACGCATGTATTCGGTGCTGGTCGACGACAGATTCCATCCCGATCGATGGCCCGCTGCATCAGGATTGACGAAATGGAGCAGCGTAAAGTGGGGAGGGGAGTCGCTTTCGAGCATCTCCAGCATTGTTTTGAGGGCCCGCTCCGCACTGGTGGATGCCAGGAATACGTCGATTTTGTCCTTCCCGTTGTCAGGTGCGATCGGGTCCGCCTTGCCTCTCCCCTCATCGTAGCTCCAATCGAAGATGGAGAATTTTGGCTTGCTGGCGAGAAGAGCCGTCTTGCGACCAAAATCGTGGGCGGCGTCGAAAACCGAGTAAATGTAGAAGCCGCGGTTTCGATGCAGATTTTGCCCGATCTTTGGGTTTCCGTTATCGGTCCACTGATGACCGGCATCACCCTGGACGCCTCTCCCTGTGATCATTGAGGAGTGATTCTGTAGAGTGGTGGTCGAGTCGGGATCAGTCCTCGCGTTGTCGGTGATCGCGCCCTCTCTTCGGATCCGATGGAGATTCGGAGCCTTCTCCGGGCCGAGCGAGACGATCGCGTCGGGGCGCATCCCGTCGCAGGAGATGAGGATGACATGCTCCGCTATCGGATTAGCAAACGAGGGTTTGGAAAATTGAGAGGCGGCAATTGCCAAACATAGAAACAAAATCTTCATACCCTGAGATGGTGCGTTGCTCCTCCAGCCGAGAACGTGCTGACACCTCCGGCCTTTAGCTCTTTCCAGATAGAGACCAGTATTCTAATAATCTTGATTATCAAGAAAAACGAAATAATTCGAGCTCCCATGACCCGCAACGCGTCTCGAATTGCCCTTCTAGCTCCGCTCGCGGTGTCAATCTGCTCTTGACCAAAGGTTTCGAAATAAGTATCGTCCGCGACCGTCAACGAGGAACCGGTGACGTTTTTGAAACCGTGATCATCCTGGCATTCTTATGATGCCGGAAACTTGGGTTTCGCACGAAACTAACAACAATTGAAAGTCAGGTCTGCCGCAGCCTTTGGAGGAGGTGTGGCGTGGTTGGATCTATGGTAACGCGCCCCCAGAAAACGAGATTTCAGCCAGGTCCGAGCCGCAAGCAATCGAAGGATCAACTGATCGAACGCTTCGAACAAAAGTATGTCGTTCACCCATCAGTCGTGCCTCAGATTCGGGAGTTTATTCGGCCATTTTGTATCCCAGACCCCAATGGTCGTGGCGAGATACCGGAATACACCGTCACGACGATGCAGCTCGACACCGCCGGCTCAAGTCTGGCGCTGGCGAAGGAGCGCAAAGCCTTCAGCCGATTTAAGCTCCGCATCCGCACCTATGGGACTGAGGGAGCTCCCAGCGACCCCGTCTTTTTTGAGATCAAACGAAAGGTCGGCGGCGTCATTGTTAAAAGCCGGGCGAAAATGGTGCGGGCGCAATATGACGCGGAGATGTTTGAGTGCGCCAGCGCGGTGCCTCGGCTTTCGACGCCAAAAGACAATACAAATCTTATCGACTTTCTGAGATTGCGAAGACAAGTCGGAGCCCTGCCGAAAATTCTGGTTCGATATATCCGCGAGTCTTACTTCGGCGAGAATGACGATTATGCTCGGGTGACCTTTGACCGCCGCATCTCCTACCGCCCCACCGATCTCTGGGATCTACCGACCAGTGGATCGGAACGAAGCAAGCGGTGGCGAGCGATGGATACCCAGACAGGATTAAAGACAGGTTTTGCGGGCTACGTTTTTGAACTCAAGGCAATGCGCGATGCGCCTACTTGGATGCTCGAACTGATTGAGCGATTCGATTTGAATTCGATTGGGTTTTCGAAATACGCCACTGCCCATCGGCTCGAGAGTCTCTACTCACAGAGCGAATACACCTGCGCCGGGGAGAACGTCACACAAAGCTGGTGAAATGGAGCAGTTCTTCGATGCCCTCAGTTCGAAAAACGAAATCCTGCTTCC
Source organism: Verrucomicrobiota bacterium (assembly GCA_039033935.1). Classification (GTDB taxonomy): domain Bacteria; phylum Verrucomicrobiota; class Verrucomicrobiia; order Verrucomicrobiales; family DEV007; genus Arctic95D-9. The sequence continues at coordinate 1,617 of JBCCBR010000183.1, read as the reverse complement.
CCAGGTTCTCGTTTCCTTGTTCGCGAGTTTTATTCTCGGGCTGGTATTGGCTGCGATCTATCGGTGGACCCATCAGGGCTTTTCCTACTCGCGGACCTTCATTCATACGATCGTACTTTCGAGTATCGTGATAACGATCATGGTGATGGCGATCGGAAACAACCTGGCGCGAGGTCTTGGCATCCTCGGGGCGATGGCCTTCATTCGATTTCGAACCCCGATCCGCGATCCGCGGGATATTATCTTCCTCTTTGCGGCCCTCGCGATCGGGATCTCTGCCGGGGCGCAGGTCTATAGCATCGCGATCGTGGGCACGGCATTTTTTGGACTCGCGGCATTTTTCCTGACCTATTCGCCTTTTGGCTCAAGGAGAGAATTTGAGGGTCTGCTTCGGTTTATGCTCCCAAATATGGATCAGGCCGACGATCAGCTCTCTTCGATTTTTTCGCAGTTCACCAAAACTGCCGATCTGATTTCGGCACGAGAAGCCGTGCAGGGTGAATTCATGGAATACACCTATCAGGTGCAGTTGATCGATCCATCATTCAAAACCGATCTGGTCGATGCTGTCGCTGACCTTCCCGAAAGTTCGGAAGTCAGCCTCATCATGCAGAGAACCACAGTCGAAATCTAGAGGCACATGGGAAACAAAGGTATCGAGCAAGATGGAGGTCGCAGCGACGGAGACGAATCGCAGACCGATAACGAGCAAGTTGTAGAGGCTGAATCAAATCGCGTTCGCGAATTCGAGGCAAAGCAACAAAGCGAGTGGAGGCAGAAGAAAATGGTGTCGGGGGAAAGCGGTCAGAGTCGGCTGAGCGAGCTCACTTCGCCGGATCAAGACACAGCAGAGAATCGTGAGGAAATGAAGGAATCAGGATCTGTCCGAGAAGTTCAGCGCTCGGAGGAAGCGCTTGGTGAGAGCAACGGCGCGCTCGAAAGTAAAGCTGGCCCAGGGAAGCTCGGTCAGTCTGACGAAGCATCGAAAGCTCTCGAGTCCTTTCGGGCGCTGAGGCAGCGCCTCGAGGCAGAGCGCTTGGCCGCTGCAGAATCTGAGGATTCAGTGGAAGAGGAGCGCAAGGAACAGGAGCGTCCTGAAGCGGAACGCATCGCAGCCGAGAAAGCGAAAGCGGAAGAGGATCGTAAGGAAAAGGAGCGCCTCGAAGCGGAACGCATCGCCGCTGAGAAAGCAGACGAGGAGCGCAAGGAACAGGAGCGCCTCGAAGCGGAACGCATTGCCGCTGAGAGAGCGGAAGAAGAGCGTAAGGAAAAGGAGCGTCTCGAAGCGGAGCGCATCGCAGCCGAGAAAGCAGAGGAGGAACGCAAAGAGCAGGAGCGTCTCGAAGCGGAACGAATCGCTGCCGAGAAAGCGGAAGAAGAGCGCAAAGAACGAGAGCGCCTCGAAGCGGAACGCATTGCTGCTGAAGAGGCAGAGGAAAAGCGCAAAGAGCAAGAGCGCCTCGAAGCAGAACGAATTGCCGCTGAAAAGGCAGAGGAAAAGCGCAGAGAACAAGAGCGTCTCAAAGCGGAAAGACTTGCAGAACAGGAGCGCCTCGAAGCTGAAAAGATTGCCGCCGAAGCGGCTGAGCAAAAGCGGATCGAAGCACAGTTACTCGC
>JBCCBR010000182.1:0-7134 GCA_039033935.1 Verrucomicrobiota bacterium | reverse complement strand
TCCGGCCATGCTGAGGAATCAGCAGTAGGATACCGAGCTGAGGCAATCGAGCTTGCGATTGATCGGGGGATTGATTTTCTGGTCTCTGACCAGAACGCCAACGGGAGCTGGGGCTCGGCGACTCGCACCAAGGGTCTCAACATTTACGCACCCGTCCCTGGCGCGCACGATGCCTTCCGCGGTGCGGTCACCTCGATGGTGATTTCGGCGCTGATTGAGTCCGGCGATGCCGACTCTCCTGGAGCTGCCGCAGATTCCCTCGCCGACGCTCAAACTTTCCTTTTGGAAGAGCTACCCACCGTTCGCCGCGCCACCACCGATGCGATTTACAACGTGTGGACCCACATGCTGGCCCTTCGAGCACTGGCCGATTGGTATCCCCGAGCCGATCCGGAAATGCAACTCCAGTTGGTCGAGCTTATCAATCAGCAGATCGGTCGCTTGATCCGATACGAGTCGGTTGACGGAGGCTGGGGCTACTATGATTTTCGCTACGGAACACAGCAACCCTCATCCAGCTCGATCAGCTTTGTGAATGCGACTGGTCTGATTTCGTTGCACGAAGTCCGCGAGATACCGGGCGTTGAGATTCCCGATCGGCTCGTGAAACGAGCAATCGCCGCCACCAACCGTCAGAGGAAACCAGATCACACTTACCTTTACGGGGAGTACCTCAAGACGCGACCGATGCGTGGGGTTAATCGTCCCGGCGGCAGCCTCGCTCGCTCCCAGGCTTGCAACGCTGCCCTTCGCATGTGGGGCGACGATACTGTCACCGATGAAGTGCTCGAGGAGTGGCTGATCCGACTACGGGATCGCAATGGTTGGCTCGATATCGGTCGGAAGCGACCGATTCCTCACGAAGCGTGGTTTCAGGTGGCCGGGTATTTTTATTTTTACGGTCACTATTATGCTGGTCGCTGCATTGAGATCCTTCCGAGCGAGGAGCGCCCCTTTTATCAGGAGCTGCTCGCTGATCTCATCCTCCCGCTGCAGGAAAAAGATGGATCGTGGTGGGACTACCCGCTTTACGACTATCACCAGCCCTACGGCACCGCCTATGCCATCATGACCCTGGTGCGCTGCCGAGACGAGTCGACTATCGAAAAATAGCCAGCGAGGGCTCGGCCTTCTGAAAAGTTCCGCTGCCGGCCTATCGCTTCACTTCGGGCATTCCTTTTTGTTCTCCGCCGTGCTCGACTGCGTTGGCGGTCAACATTTCCCGCGAGGGAGTTTCGGTCTCGATTCCCTGCTCAGGGATCTCCAGGCCCGCCACCCAGGCAACTCCGTTGAGCGCCGTCTTGCGGAAGCTATCGTTTTCCCAGTTCCAGTGATAGTGGAGACCGGTGAATCCGAAACCTCTTCCGCTATTGTAGTCATCTCCTCGCTGGTAGGCCCAGGCGACATGTTGCGGTTCTCCCGCTGCGACCGCGGCGCGGACTGTTGGATTTCCGGAGTGGGGGCCATCTTTGCGTTTCATGGTCTCGGATGGAGCTACAGCCGAGAGGATCGGGGTGACCCCTTTCATGCCTTCGACAAAGCGCATGTGGAAATACCACTCATCATCAATCGCGAAGGGCTCCACTCCGCGTGAAACGGGATGCTCATCGAATACCTCAAAGCTGGCGACCCAGTGCGGATTGACTGACCAGTTTTTCTCGAAGTAGCCACCCATCCAGGCGAGCATGCCTTTGGCACTGGGACCAATCGGGACCTCGACACCGTAGTGAAGGCAGGCGAGACCGGCGCCCGTTCGCATCACTCTATCAAAGTCGGGGACCTTGCCATTTACGGGATGACGATCTCCCCCCGTTGCGAAAAAGATCACCGCATCAGCCCCCTCGTAAAATGTCTCAGGATCTTCGGGCCAGGGGATCGCGTGGCGAGCCTCGATCGAGTGTTCCGGGAAGGTTTCGGAAAGCCATTCTGCGATGAGATGATTCCCAGCCGAATACTCGTGCTTGCCAAAACCATGGGAGGTTTGCTGACCGACGAAGCAGAGGACGGTCCTGCCGTCCCCATTGATGTCGGCTAAGCCAGCGCCGCAAAACAGAAAGAGTGTCAGGGAGGAGACGATCAGGGAGTTTCTCATTCCGCGATGGTGGTGGAATGAGTCTTGATTTCAAGCCATCGCTCCGGCGCGATAACGCAGACCGTGGGGCGTGCTACTTACGGCGCCAGAGACTGGTTTGCGAGGTGCTGAGCTGTAGCTTCCGCTGGTGCTCACGAATCAGGAAGGGGATCTCGGTCACTGAAATCCGATCGAAGCCCGCGCTTAACTCGGCATCGAGAAAGTCGAGCGTTTTCCCAGTCGGTTGATTTTCCCGAGGGGTGAATTCATCGAGCCAGGTCGCCGGGGTGGCGATGATGAGATGGCCACCTGTGTTGACAAGGGAGTGGAGCCGTCGCGTGAAACGGGTCGGCTCCGGCAATCGACAGACGAGGTTGGCGGCATGGACTAGGTCGAAGCTACCGAGATCCTCGCGCAGAGCCATCGCATCACCTTGCTCGAAGCGAATTCTGTCAGGACGACAGAGAGCTGGTCGCTTTGCGGTCAGGGTCGTTGGGAGGTGCATCTCACCAAATCGCTCATAGGCGGGCTCTTCGCCGTTCCGAATTGCTTCAGCGACTTCGATGAAACTTTCGGAAAAATCGATCCCAATGACTTCGTCAAAGTCCCGGGAGAGTTCAAAACTGGAGCGACCGACCGCACAGCCAAGATCGAGGGCACGACCGCTTGGTGCTCCTTCCGGGAGCAGTGAGGTGGTCGCGACCGGGAAGTCGAGACAACCCGGTGGCAGATATTCCTCTGAGAAACCGACGTCGGCGAGGATCTCTTCGTGACTGCCGAAGTGGAAGAGCAGATACCAGCTCCGCAGCACTGTGCTTTCGTAGCTCATCGCCGCTTAGAAGGATAGCAGGCTCTCGACTCGGACTTCGTTGCCGAGCTTGGCGCGCCCTTCAAGGAAAGCCAACTCGATAAAAAAGCCGACGCAGGTGATGTCTGCCCCGAGCTGCTGCAGCAGCTTCACAGCTGCACCTGCGGTGCCGCCGGTGGCGAGTAAATCATCGATAATGGCGACGCTCTCACCCGGCTCGACCGCGTCTTTGTGAACTTCGACCTCGGCCTCGCCGTATTCGAGAGTGTAGGACATCCCGGCCGTTTCCCAGGGAAGTTTTCCCTTCTTTCGGACCGGGACAAAGCCAGCTCCGATCCGATCAGCCAGAGCAGCTCCGAAAATGAAGCCACGTGCGTCGATCCCGACGATTTTGGCAGGGGGCTTTTCTCCGAGCATATCGATGAATCCATCGGTCGCGAGCCGCAGCAAGTCGCCATTAGCCAGCACCGGGGTGATGTCTTTGAACAAAATTCCGGGTTTTGGGAAATCGGGCACGTCGCGGATGGCGTCGTTGAGGCGAGAGATGTCTTCTGGATTCACGATCGGATTCTCGATGCAGGCTTCCGGCAGGTCAAGCTGCTGTCACTTCCTCGAACGAGGCGCTCCTCTGACTGACCGCCCGAGAGATTTTTAGTGGCAGCGATCGAGCCTATCGATGATAGGGCTCTCCCTTCAAGAGGGTATGGACCCGGTAGAGTTGCTCGAGCCAGACTAGCAGGGCTAACTCATGTTGCAGCGTCAGGGCTCCAAGTCGGAGGGTCAGATCAGCACGCGAGCGGACATCAGCTCCGTGTCCGTCCGCACCACCGATCAAGACGCTAACGCGCTTGACGCTGTCGAGCTGCCAGGTCTCGATTTTGCCAGCGAGGTCCCGAGTGGTGAGGTCTTGTCCCCGCTCATCCAGCACGATGCGCAAATCCCCCTCGCTCGCGGAGAGGAGCGCGCTGCCGTTTTTGGCCTGACCCGATTCCTTTGCGACGCTCACGACTTCGACCGAGGTGTAGCGGACCAGACGTTTGAGGTATTCCTCAGAACCGGTTTTGGCATAAGTGAGCGACGGGCGACCGATCGTGAGAATTCTCCATTTCATCGCGACAGTCTCTCACGAATCCGTGAGTCCGGAGTTTTCATTTTTTTGAAAGTGAGCGATCGCCGCTTCGTTTAATAGCGGATGAAGCGATTGTCTCTGTTCTGTCTGATCGGGCTAGTATCTGCATCTGTTGCCGCGGAATTTGATCCGCGTCAGGTCGTGCCAGCCTTTGACCCGATCGTGGACCCAAAGATCGCGACGGTTGATGAGGCGGAGAAATGGGTGCGAGGGACTGAGCTGGTTCTGGGTGTGGTCATTGACGGAGAAGCACGAGCCTACCCGATCAACCAGCTGACCAACCCTTCGCGAGAGATCATCAACGACAGCCTTGGAGGCCGATCAATTGCAGCGACGTGGTGACACCTCTGCTTCAACGGCATCGTGTATGTCAGGCAAGTCGGTGGTAGAGAGTTGGACTTCCAGGTTTCAGGCATGCTCTGGCAGCGCAGCCTGGTGATGCGCGACGAGCAGACCGGTAGTCTTTGGAGTCATCTTCTTGGAAGAGCGATGCAAGGACCTCTCGAAAGTTCCCAGCTCGAAATTCTACCGGCGAGCATGACCACCTGGAGCGACTGGGAGTCTCGCTATCCGGCGACGACGCTGCTGGCGATGAAGCGCACCACGAGAGCCTATACCGATGCTGTCTGGGATGGACGCGGTGATTTCGTTTTCGGTGTCGGGTTAGGCCCGGATACGAGTGCGGCAGTTGGGATCCCGAAGTTGCGTGCTGAGCGAATCTTTCAATCCGAGCTGAATAACCAAGAGATCGTGTTCACCTTTTCGAGTGAAGGTGGCAGCGTTCAGGCCTTTGACCCCAAAGTCGGGGAAGAAACTCTCCAATTTGAGTGGACCAGCGGCACCTTGATGAAGGACAAGCGGACCGCTTCGGTATGGGATCTCACCACCGGTCAGGCGATTTCTGGTCCGTTGAAAGGGACCGTCCTGAAACCCTATCCTGGCACGATTTCATTCCGCAAAGCTTGGATCGCTTTCTACGAGGATTCCGAAATCATCGACTAGATTGAGTCATCGGAAAGGAATCCGAATTCCTTCAGGCTCGATCAAATATTCCGGCTTGAGCGAACTGCGGTCGCGGAGAAAGTGCGGATCAATGCATCCTCTTGACGCCGACTACACAGATCGCTTTTCCGGAATTGGCCGACTCTACGGAGGCGATGCGATGGCTAGGTTAGCCGCGGCTCGGGTCGCGGTGATCGGGATTGGTGGGGTTGGTTCCTGGGCTGCAGAGGCTCTCGCCCGCAGTGGGGTGGGCGAGATCACCTTGATCGATCTCGATGAAGTGTGCGTCACCAACGTGAATCGTCAGATCCACGCGCTCGATGGAACGGTCGGGCGGACCAAGGTCGAGGTGGTCGGGGAGCGTCTCCGTCTCATTCACCCATCCATTGTCGTCAGAGACATGCCCTGTTTTTTCGTGGAGGCCAATGCCGACGAGATTCTATCGGCTGGCTTCGACGTGATTATTGATGCGATCGATGAGGTGAAGCAGAAGGCCTTCCTCATCGCAGCTTGTCGCGAGCGAGGTATCCCGCTTGTCGTCGCGGGCGGTGCCGGCGGGAAGCGCGACCCGTCTAGACTCGCAACCGCCGATCTGAACGAGGCGACCAACGATCGCCTGCTCAAACTGGTGCGAAAGACCCTTCGTCGAGAGTATCGATTTCCACCGGAACACGTGCGCGAGCCATGGGGAATCCGCTCAGTTTTCTCAACCGAGAATGCAGCTTATCCGTGGAGCGATGGCAGTGTCCGAGCCGAACCCGAACCCGGATCCCACCTCCGACTGAACTGTGAAAGCGGATTTGGGACTGCGACAATGGTGACGGGTAGCTTCGGTTTCGCTTCCGCAAGTGAAGCGATCGAAGTGATTCTATCTGAGCAATCTGACTAGACCGTGATGCCGACTTTACCGGTCGAGTCTCCGAATCGATCCTCTTTCACACCGACCTGATCAAGCATGCTCAGGAACAAGTTACAAAGCGGAGTCTTCGAACCGAGATCCGTGTGGTGGCCCGTCTGGAGGCTACCCCCGCCATGACCAGCTAGAATGATGGGGAGCTCTTCGTGCCGGTGGCGGTCTGGATCAGCAAGACCGCTTCCCCAGAGAATCTGCGAATTGTGCAGCAGAGAGCTGCCGTCAACGTCCTTTTTCTTCTCCATCTGTTCGAGGAAATAGGCGAACTGAGACGAGTAGTATTTGTCGATCTTGGCGAGATCCGACAGCTTATCAGGATTTTTCTGGTGGTGGGAGATGGAGTGATGGCCTCCGGGGACACCGATTTCACGAAAGCTGCGGTTGCTGCCATCATGGGCCAGCAGAAAAGTTGCGACACGGGTGCTGTCGGTTTCGAAGGCGAGGATCAGCATGTCCATCATGAGGCGGACGTGATCCTGATAGACGTCGGGGATGCCCGCAGGTGCGGAGACCCCATCCGGTAGCTCCGGGAGTCCGAAGCGCTCCGATTTCTCAATCCGCTGCTCGATCTCGCGAACTCCGGTGAGATACTCGTCGAGCTTCAGTTGATCGTTTCGACCGAGCTTGCGCTCAAGTGACTGGGCATCTTCGAGGACAAAATCGAGGATCGATCGCTGCGATTCATTTCTCGCCGCGAAGCCTTGGGTGCGCTCTTCCCGACTGCCTGCCCCGAAAAGCCTTTCGAAAACAAGGCGCGGATTCGCCTCCGGAGTCATCGGACTCGATTCGTTGCGCCAGCTGAGGTTGAACTGGTAGGCACAGGAATAACCGCTGTCACACACCCCGGCCTTGCGGACACCATCGCAGGAGAGCTCGAGTGAACGAAATCGGGTTTGGTCGCCAATCGCATTGGCGATCATCTGGTCGACCGAGATGCCGAGCCGGATGTCGGCTCCGGCGGTTTTGTAAGGCCTCACGCCGGTCAGGAATGAGGCATTGGCGCGGGCGTGGTCGCCACCGCCATCTCCTCCCGATGTGCCCGACTCATGGGCGAACTGACTGAAGAGGTGAAAGTGCTCTTTAAGATGAGCGTAGGGCTGATGGGTCTCGTTGAAGCGGTAATTTTTACCAACACCGTCGACGACCCATTTCGCTTTCGGCTCTGCTACAGCCCGATCTGCCTCCTCAACCATTTCTTTGAGCTTGGCAAT